>DKBB01000090.1 GCA_002451015.1 Acidobacteria bacterium UBA6911 | reverse complement strand
CCGATGAACGGAAAACGGGTGGATGCGAACGTGGTTGTCGCCGGGACCGACCGTGTCGCGATCGACGCCGTGGGATTGGCGATTCTGAAGCATCACGGCTCCAACGACGCCATCATGTCCAAAAAGATTTTCGAACAGGGACAGATTGCGCGCGCCGTGGAGCTGGAACTGGGCGTCCAGACACCGGATCAGATCGAGCTTGTGACCGGCGATTCCGCCAGCCGGGATTATGCCGCGAAGCTCGAGGAAATACTGAAGCAGGGATAACAAATAACCTGAAGTGGATTCTGTGCCGGGTGGACCTGTCGCCCGGCACAATTATTTTATTGAGTTTTTCCCAATGAAAATCGCCCTGGTCAATACGAATCGGATGCAGCCTCCCATCGCGCCGATCGGGCTGGATTACATTGCATCGGCCTTAAGGGCGGCCGGTCACACGGTGGAGCTGTTGGACCTTTGCTGGGAGGCGGATGCGGATAGAGCGATCGCCGTTTTTTTCAGCGGATCCGAGTTCGGCCTCGTCGGCATGACGCTGCGCAATACGGACGACTGCGTTTTCACCAGCCGCCAGTCCTTCCTACAGGGATTCATCGACCTGGTCCAAGCCGTAAGAAAAAATTCCGCGGCTCCGATTGTGGCGGGCGGTGTCGGTTTCTCCACCATGCCCGAGCAGGTGCTTTCCCTGGCTGATGTCGACTACGGCGTCTGGGGGGACGGCGAGTTTGTTCTGCCGGCTCTGGCAGGGAGTCTGGAGCGGGCGGAAGATGTCCCGGATCTTCCCAACCTGATCCGGAAGAGGGAAAGCGGGTGGCACCGGAATCCTCCAGCCATGCGGTCCCTGGAACACCTTCCTTCGATGGATCGGCAATTTGTGGACAACAAGCGGTATTTTCAAGAGGGAGGGCAATGCGGATTTGAAACGAAACGGGGCTGTTTCGGGAGCTGCATCTACTGCGCGGATCCCGTGGCGAAAGGGAAGCAGGTGCGTGTCCGTCCTCCGGCTGCTGTTGTGGACGAGATTGAGGCATTGATCGAGCAGGGAATTGACTGTCTGCACACCTGCGACGGCGAGTTCAATATGCCCCAGGATCATGCCCTGGCGGTGTGCCGGGAATTTATCCGGCGCGGTCTCGGAGAAAAAGTGCGTTGGTATGCCTACTGCTCCCCCATGCCCTTTTCGCGGGAGACGGCCGGAGTGATGCGCCAGGCGGGATGCGCAGGAATCGACTTTGGCGCCGACAACGGCAGTGAAACGATGCTGCGCCGTCTGGGTCGCAGTTTCAGTCCCGGCGACATACTCAACGCAACCCGCTGGGCCCGGGAGGCGGGAATGGCTGTCATGCTGGATCTTTTACTCGGCGCGCCGGGAGAGAGCAGGGAAAGTATTACGCAGACGGTGGAACTTATGAAACGAGCCGATCCGGACCGTGTGGGCGTTTCTCTGGGTGTTCGGGTTTATCCGGGCACGGCGCTGGAAGGAGAGGTAAACGGCAAAGAGAATAGAAAGGGTCTGGTTGGCGGTCTCGATTCCTTCGATCCGGTTTTTTTCATGGACCCGGGGATTGAGCAGGACGTCTTCGAATGGTTGCATGGCTTGATCGGCAATGACCGGCGGTTTCTTTTCTATGATCCTTCCAGACCGAAACAGAACTATAATTACAACGACAATCAAAGGCTGGTCGACGCGATACGGCAGGGACATCGCGGCGCTTACTGGGATATCCTGCGAAGACTTTGAGAAATTAAAATCGAAGGTGATTTCAGGTCAGGGAGGTTGGTGCAATGGCAAACCCGATCCGGCTCGGCGTCAGTTCCTGTCTTCTCGGAGAAAAGGTCCGTTACGACGGGGGGCATAAACTGGACCGATTCCTGAACGATACACTGGGCCAATATGTGGAGTATGTCCCCGTCTGCCCGGAATACGAGTGCGGGCTGCCCGTTCCACGGGAAGCGATGCACCTGGAAGGCGATCCCGAAAATCCCCGCCTGGTAACGATTAAAACGAAGCAGGATAAAACCGACCAGATGACCCGGTGGGCGCGCCGGCGTGTCGCGGAGCTGGAGAAGGAAAACCTCTCGGGCTTCATCTTCAAGAGCAAATCCCCCAGCAGCGGTATGGAACGGGTAAAGGTCTACAACGATAAAGGGATGCCGTCCCAAAACGGTGTCGGAATGTTCGCGCGGATTTTCATGGAGCATTTTCCGCTACTTCCGGTTGAGGAGGAGGGGCGTCTGCACGATCCCGTCATACGTGAGAACTTCATTGAGCGGATTTTCGCCCTGTTCCGCTGGAGACAGGCGATGGCGAAATCGCGCAGCCGAAGATCTCTGATCGAATTTCACACCAGACACAAGCTTCTGCTTTTCGCCCACAACGAGCAGCGGTACCGAGAGATGGGAAGGCTTGTGGCTCGGGCAAAAGACGTTCCTTTAAAAGATCTTCTCGAAAAGTACCAGGTCCAGCTCCTGGAAGTGCTGAAACTCAAAACAACCCCGAAAAAGAATGCCAATGTGCTGATGCACATTATGGGGTATTTCAAGGAACATCTTTCCTCCGATGAGAAGAAGGAACTGCTCGATGTGATTGAACTATACAAAAGCGGATCGGTTCCCCTTATTGTTCCCGTTACCTTGGTAAATCACTATGTCCGCAAATATCATGAGCCCTATCTGGAGGAGCAGGCCTACCTGAATCCCCATCCCGTCGAATTGCAGCTTCGCAATCACGTGTGAACGCGGGGTAATGGATCTCGTTTTCTGATTGATCGTAAATCGATATGCCGTTGCAGCGGTCAAGAATGAATGCTGCACTTATAAACGTTCTAACGTTTAACGTCCAACGTGTAACATTCCGCCTCACCCTCACTCATAAGCCAAGCCATGCATCCATCAAAGCACCATTAACCGGGACCAAGGCTTTTCACGTTAACACGCTCATATGTTTTCAGGGCGCTGCATTAGAGAGGGCGTCCGGCGAGGAACCGGTCGATGTTGTCGAGCAGGCGGGCGACTTCCGCCTCACTCATCCAGGGATTGGAAAGGTGATCCAGGACATCCTCTTCGGTCATGCCGAGCCGGCGCCCTTCTTCGACGGCAACGGCGTATCCTTCGATTTCCGTGGATCGGTCGACGTACGGCGTGTCGTGATCCCAGATATTTTCGCCTTCCAGGTGCTGCCGCAGGTGCGTCAGCTCATGCGCAAGGTCCAGGTACAGATCGAGATCATGACCGTTGAGATAGTAATATTCCGTAACGGTGACGGCCGGGACGGCGACGTCTACGTAACAATAACCTCTTTCCCTTTTTTTTATGCGGACAACGGCGCTGTCCACCAGCTGACCAAAAGGTGTTTTCGCAGTCTCGATGCGCCTGCGCACGGGACTTTCGTCAATCTGCGGCAGGAGCTTTCTATAGGGATGATCCCCGTTGGCCAGGTTGCGTACGACGCGGGCGTATTCCGGTAACTCTATCTCCATCTAAATCCTATTTTCATTCCGTATTCAAATTTTTCCTGTCGTCATTCAATAATCGACTGGTACACCAGTGTCTTGAATTGATTTATCGGATCCATATTGCCGGGCATGAGCTGGGTTATAAAGATGGACACCATGTCTTCTTCGGGATCTATGACTACGTGTGTCGTTGCCGCCCCTCCCCAGCCGAACTGTCCGGCGGATCCCAGGTTGCCCGACTGTGCCGGATCGATCAGAACGGATACGCCGAGCCCGTATCCCGTGCCGGGGAACATCGAGCCTAAATCCGGGACTTCCGGAGGAAGATGGTTCGATGTCATCAGCTCGACGGTTT
This sequence comes from Acidobacteria bacterium UBA6911, assembly GCA_002451015.1. GTDB lineage: Bacteria > Acidobacteriota > UBA6911 > UBA6911 > UBA6911 > UBA6911. The sequence goes on along the minus strand of DKBB01000090.1, from coordinate 1,115 downwards.
TCCTCCCGAGAAGCCTCACCCCGTTCAGTTCCCCTCCGTTCAGCAGCATCTGCGAAAACAGGTAGTAGTCCAGCGCCGTCGAGGAAAGACCCAGCCCGCCGAAGGGATGGCCGGTATACCGGGCGTAATTGCTGCTTTCAGGTTTGTCGATCGCGCTCAGGCCCCCGCCGTCGGCCGGACCGTAGCAGGTTGTATAGCGGCCTTCATATCCTTTGGGGATTCCGAAAACGGCGTCTTTCATCCCCAGGGGCTGGAACATTTTTGTCTTAAGATACTTGTCGAAGGGCATCCCGGAGAAATATTCCACCAGGTAAGCCTGGACATCGTGTGCCACGCTGTACACCCACTGTTCGCCCGGGTGATAGAGCAGCGGAACGGTCGCCAGTTTGTCGACCAGTTCTTTGAGAGATTCCATTTTTTGGAAATCGATGCCTGCTTCACTGTAGGCTTTGTTTACAGGGGAATCGTCCGATCCTCCATAGCCGAAGCCGGCTGTGTGCCGGAATACATCCTGGATCGTGATCTTCCGTCCGGGTTCCTCGTACTGCATTCGACCGTCTTTGTCGAGTCCGGTGAACACTTTCACTCCCCGGAATGCCGGAATATANNCCGGATTCGATATCGGCCATTCCGAAAGCCTTGTGGTGAGCAATCGAGCCGTGGCGCGCTACGAGCACGACAACACCGGCCAGGTCGTCTTTATCGATATATTCCTGCATTGCGTGATCCAGCCGCGCCAGTCGTTCGGAAGAGAGTCCGACGCTTTCCGGATCTGCGAAATCAACATTCTGTGCCGGCAGGTAAACGGCCGGAAATCCAAGTAACAAGACCGCAATCAATAGTACAGATTTAACTCGGAATTCTTTCATCGGATGCCTCCCCCTTATTAATAAGAGTAAACAACTGGGAATACCATATAGAAATTTCCGAGTCGGATACAAGCGGAAATGCAGTGCGGATTAAGGAATGAACCAGTTGTCTTAATTAAGCTCTCCCGGCCTTTTTGACGATAGTCCTGAAATGCCGCCTTGACTGAAATGCCGGCGGCGTATAAAGTATGTCGCCGTGGGGCTGTAGCTCAGCTGGGAGAGTGCCTGACTGGCAGTCAGGAGGTC
>DKBB01000027.1 GCA_002451015.1 Acidobacteria bacterium UBA6911 | reverse complement strand
TGCTCGTCGTCGACGATGTGCCCGCATCGACTCCTCCTCGCGCCTTGAGCTTGCCTCGCAAGCCCCATGCGCGCGACCCATTGTACTTTCACCACGGGCTGCTAGCACGAGTTACTTACAAAACTTCCACTAAAGCGTCACACAAAGCCTTTTCTACTGCGGATCCAATTCATTCACGGCATAAATAGGGTATGTTCCTTCAGAATCCTCAATGTACGGTTGAGCCCTAATACTTCACTTTCGGTCCTCTCACAGTGTTAAAGGTTCCACTCGGTTTAGAGAAGCGATTTGGCCGGCAAAGCGACCGTAGCCCCCTCGAGATATGTGACCCGGGGGCATCAAGTGCAATGAATGAAACGACAGGAAAGTATATTTTTACCCGAGGTTAAAAGAACCGGCTGCCTGTCAGGGACGCGTTTCGCAACTGTGTATTGGAAGAAGCATGATATTTCGAACTCATTTGTTCAAGAGAACTTGTTCGCGTAACCCGGCAGACAGGGAAATAAGCTCGGCTATTTACAATCTTCCACCTATGATTCCCCTCTCTGCCTGCCATGGAATGACAGATAGAGTTTTCATCCGGAAAGTCCTATAATCGCGAGAACTACGGGAGGGCTCACAATGAAGATTCGAATGATAATCACCCTGTTTTTGATATTTGCCTCTACCGCATCCGCGCAGAAGACCGGGCAGACAGAGCTTACCGCACTGGATTATTTTCAGATCCAACAACTGGTGGCAAAGTATGCGCGCGCCATCGATACATGCTCCAATAAAGGATATGACTACGCGGATCTCTTCACGTCCGACGGATTCTTCGCTCCCTCATTGAACGGCAAAGTGGGCGCGAAATGGCAGGGACGCGAACGGCTGGCCGAAGCTTCCGGGGGCGGCGTGAACGGATGCAAGAACGTACCCTGGATCGAAGAGGGCGTCCATCACATCTACGTAAACCACGTTATCACTCCCGCTGCAGAAGGGGCTACGGGAACTGTAGACATGCTGATGATTGGATTGGGCGGCGATCCCAACAAGATGGAATACGACGGCTATTATGAGGACGTTTATGCCAAAACACCGCAGGGATGGCGATTTAAGTCACGCATTCATCACGCCCTGCTCAATCAGGGGAAACGTGCTGCACCTGAGCCGGCTGCTCGCTGAAAGAACCGGACACGCATAAATGATTTCCGAAATCCGTACGCATCTTTCCTTCATGGAGCTCCCTGGTATTGATCCCGGGAACCATCCCGGCATGAATCTCCGATATTTTCTAAAAAAATATCGACTTCTTTGATTTTTAACCTTGCACAATAAGTACAATACCGGCCCCCTGTTTTTAAGTTCATGAAGGAATTCTGTTAAAGGAATAACCCGGGTATCGATCCGATGGGCTTTTACCGGAGGCATTCCGCAAACTTGTATCCGCTTACGGAAAACACCGTCTTTTCGGCCAATTGTGGAAAGTTGTTCCAAAAACCTGACACATGCCGCTTATGAACAACTTCTGTTCCGCCTTACCCCTCGTGACAGCGCAGGCACAGGAAGCTCTTGCTTTCCTTCAGCAGTTGAGGGCTGGACGCGTCAGCGTGGGCATCGTGGCACGAAAGACAATTGAGTTCGGCATTATTGTCCCCGGCGGGAACGTAGACTGGATGCCCGGCGGTAGGGTGTCCCTTTCCATTCTTGTCCAGTCGGAGAGGCTTCAGCCTCTCAAATGAATCTCGCAGCAACTGAACCCGACCTTCAAAGAGCAAAAATGGTTCCCTGCTGTATCTTATCTTATCCGCGTTCTCTCCGTGACAGCCTAAACAAAGTTCCTGAATGGGTGCATGCAGATCGTTCGGAATATCCGATGCGTGGGCATCGTGGCAAAAAATGCACGATAGACGAACAGGATCGTGAACATACTTCATGCCGGCCGTAAGATTGAGATGGCACCTGTTGCACAGTTCCAGTTCTGATTTTTTTAAAAAATATTTCTGATTGGTTGCATGCGCATCGTGGCATTCCACGCACGACGATTCGCTTTTTATTAGGGATTGATCCTTTGAAACGATATTGTGGCGGCTCTTTGCGTTCTCTATGAACGTTTTAATTTCAAGGTGGCAGTCGTTGCACAGCACTTCAATATTCGGTGCGACTAATTGTACTTTGCCGCCCATCGGTGCGGCGTGGCAGGCTTCGCACTCTCGTACCCCGAAGGGTCCATGAGAAAAATCCGGGATCCGCTTCGCCGAGTTCGAAGCGTGCGGTTCATGGCAACTGGAACATTTAGCTTCAGAGAAAAGCTGGTTGCTATGCACCAAGGACAGGTCTTTATCGGAGGCGGTGTGACACCCAAAACAGAGATCGGGCTCATCCGTTTTCAGGTAGAAGGCCGGCACTTTGTGGCGATTGCTCGTCGGGGTGATTTCGCGGCAATCCAAATGGCATGAAAGACAACCCTGCTCCAACGCTCCGTGCATGAACTTCTTCTGAAGAGCCACAGCAATCGGATTGTGGCACGTGAGGCATATGCCGTCCGTTGAATCCTTCCCCGATTGAGAAGCAGGGAGCCATGCGCGGGCAGTCAGAAGGATCAGGACGAGGATTACAGGCCCCCGTAAATTCGAAGATCCTTTAAAGCGTTGCACTCTTTTTTTGGCTGGCATGTAGCGCGACTTTATTTCAGGGGGTCCTTTTGGGTTTCGTATATCAGGTTGCTGTACGGATCGTCGTCGTCGACAATCGCAGCCCATTTTTCCGATTTCGCGCGGTTGCCTTTTTCCCGCCATATCCAGGCCAACCCGGCTGCGACATCCGGATTCTCCTGATCAAGACTGTATGCTTTCTCGAGGCACTCCCTGGACTCTTCCACCTTTCCCAATTCAATCCGGCAGTAGCCCAAACTCACCCAGGCAGGCCGGTATTCGGGATGGTCCTGAACCAGTTTCCACAACAGATCCTCTGCACGTGCACTCAGCCCTTTTTTGAGGAACTGCATGGCAAGGTAATAGCGACGGATCGCTTCCGGTGATCCTTCGGGCAAGGCGATCTTGGACTGCTTCCGGCCGTATATCTCATCGAGTTGAGCATTTAGGTAGGCGATCCCCTCATGAGAGAAGCCGGCTTCCTTGTATTTCAGTTTCCTTTCCGGACCCAGGATCATCAGAGTCGGAAGAGCTATGATATTATAGGCCGCAAAAATCCGGCGATCCCGGTCAAGCAGCACGGCAACCGGTCGGTTGCAATGCTCTACCACCGACTCGATCTCGGATTGATCGTGCTCTCCGGATACTATAGTTACGAGAAGGGTATCTTCATAGGCGGCACTTATGGCATCGTCCACTTCACACACCGCATTGCGTGCCCGTTCGGCTTCGGGCCGCCAGAAAAGTACTACCGTCGCTTTTCCTGAAAATTCTTCCAGTGTGCGGAGGTTTCCCTCCAGGTCTGCGGCTTTGAAGTCCGGGGCTATCTGGTCTATATCGGTTCCAGACACAGCCGGAACCGCCAATATTATAAGGGTCAGTATCAATATGGCAACA
>DKBB01000379.1 GCA_002451015.1 Acidobacteria bacterium UBA6911 | reverse complement strand
CATGCAGACCTGTTTCTTCGCTATTTCCGGCATCCTGCCCAGGAATGAAGCCATCGAATCGATCAAGGATTCCATCAAGAAGACATACGGTGCGAAAGGTGCAGAGATCGTCAAGAAGAACTTCGAAGCCGTGGAGCAGACCCTGGCCAACCTCTTCGAAGTGAAGGTGCCCGGGAAAGCGGACAGCAAGATTAAAAAGCCCCCGGTGGTGTCCTCCAAAGCTCCCGAATTCGTGCAGAACTTTACCGCCCGTATCCTGGCCAACGAGGGGAACCTGCTTCCGGTCAGCGCCTTCCCGGTCGACGGGACTTTCCCGACCGGAACGTCCCAGTGGGAGAAGCGCAGCATTGCGCTTGAGATTCCTTCCTGGGATCCCGACACCTGCATCCAGTGCGGTAAATGCTCCATATCTTGCCCGCATGCCGCCATCCGCATCAAGGCGTATGACGAAAAACTGGTTGAGAACGCTCCGCCCACATTCAAGTGGATGAAGGCCAAGGGCAAGGACTTTGAGCCGAACATGAACTACACCATTCAGGTCGCCCCGGAAGACTGCACCGGATGCGGCGTGTGCGTGGAAAACTGCCCGGCCAGGAATAAAAAGAAAGCCAAGCTCCGGGCGATCAACATGGTGCCCCAGTCGCCTGTCCGGGAGCAGGAACGGAAGAATTATGAATTCTTTCTTGATCTGCCCGAGTATGACCGCCGCCTGGTGCGCATGACCAGCGTCAAGACCAACCAGCTGCTGCAGCCGTTGTTCGAATACTCCGGGGCCTGCTCGGGATGCGGAGAGACGCCCTATATCAAACTGATGACCCAGCTGTTCGGAGACCGGACGATTGTCGCGAACGCGACCGGTTGCTCCTCCATATACGGTGGGAATCTGCCGACGACGCCCTACGCTTTCAACAAGGAAGGCCGCGGGCCCTCCTGGAGCAATTCCCTTTTTGAGGATAATGCCGAATTCGGACTGGGATTCCGTTTGACCATCGACAAGCACACCCAGGTGGCACGGGACCTCGTGAAGAAAATGGCGCAGGCAATCGGGGACGAGCTTGTTTCAGGACTCCTCGATGCCGATACGTCGAACGAATCCGGAATATACGATCAGAGGGAAAGGGTTCAAACGCTCAGGGAGCGTTTGAGCGGAAACGCATCCCAGGATGCGCAGAATCTGCTCAGCGTGGCCGATTACCTTGTTCCCAAGTGTGTCTGGATCGTCGGGGGGGACGGATGGGCTTATGATATCGGTTATGGAGGCCTGGATCATGTGCTGGCTTCCGGGAAGAACGTCAATATCCTGGTTCTGGATACCGAAGTTTATTCCAACACCGGCGGCCAGATGTCCAAGTCCACACCCCGGGCGGCAGTCGCCAAATTTGCCGCTGCGGGGAAGCCCCTGTCCAAGAAGGACCTCGGGCTTCACGCAATGAACTACGGGAATGTTTATGTCGCCAGCGTGGCCCTGGGAGCGAACGACGCGCATACCATCAAGGCATTCCTGGAGGCGGAAACCTATCAGGGGCCTTCGATCATCCTCGCCTACAGCACATGCATTGCCCATGGAATCGACATGAGAAGGGGTATGCAGCAGCAGAAGGCCGCTGTAGACAGCGGACATTGGCTGCTCTATCGATACGATCCCCGCCTGGCCGATTCGGGCAAGAATCCTCTTACTGTGGATTCCAGACCGCCTTCGATATCGGTTAAGGACTATATCTATTCCGAAACGCGGTACAAGACGCTGACTCTGACCAAACCGGAGGAAGCCAAACATCTGCTGGTGTTGGCGCAGGAGGATGTGAAAGCGCGCCAGCAGCTTTACCGGCAATTGGCGGGGCTGGAATACGAATCCCACGATTCCCTACAGTAGTTTCGGAACGACAGCCGCATTTTGATAAAAAATTGAAAAATGCGGCTGTCATTGTGTAGACAGCGATTCCTGTGCGTCTTTCGGGATGCGGCAAGGAAGGCATCGGCGTTATTTGGAGATTTTTGGGGCAGAGTATGAAAAAAGGATGGATTATTTCAATCGTTGTTGTTCTTGTTCTGGGTACGTTTACACTGGCAGTTGCAATTCCGCAGAATGATTCCGAGGATACAAAGGTGGAGAAAGACATGTGCCTGGCGTGCCATGGATCTTTCGATGAGATCGCCGCGGCGACAGCCGAATACACAGCGCCGAGCGGTGAAACGGGAACGCCGCACCGGTACGTTCCCCATGACGAGAAGCAATACATACCCGAATGTGTCGAATGCCATCAACCTCACCCGATTCCGGTTGAATCCAAGGAACAGGTTGTAAGACCGGAAAAGATAGACTGGTGTTACGGGAGCTGCCATCACCCCCAGACTCTGGACCCGTGCAGCGCATGTCATTGATTCGAAATTGCAGATTGTGGATTCGGACCGATTTGCAATCGGAAATCTGATTATTCTGTCGTTGCGTTATGAGGACCCGCCTGGCCCTATGGGCGTTTTGCGATCCCCGCCTCCTTCTGAACACTAATCGAACCGTTTGGACGCCAGGCCGGCGATGTGGTTGCCGATCGCAATGGAGGCGGTTGCTGCCGGAGACGGTGCGTTCAGGACATTGATGGCGTTATGGGATTCGGCGATGATGAAATCGTCGGCCAGGAGCCCCTGCCGGGTAACGATCTGGGCCCGAACCCCGGATCCGCCCCTTTCCAGGTCCCTGTCCTGAAGCTCCGGTACCAGTTTTTGAAGAGCATTCAGAAACGCCCTCCGGCTCAGGGACCGGTAGAGCTCATACGCCTGGATGTGCCAGTATCGCCATGCCATGGCCCAGAAGCCGGGATGCGTGAACATGGCTGCCAGATCCTTCCAGCAGATATCCCGGAATCGGTATCCTTCCCGGGCAAATGCCAGAACCGCATTGGGCCCGGCTTCGTAATCCCCGGCGACTCTTTTGGTAAAATGGACGCCAAGAAAAGGAAACTGGGGATCGGGAACGGGATAAATCAGGCCGCGGACCAGCCGGCAATCCGGCTTCAGGGTGTAGTACTCTCCCCGAAAAGGGAGCAGGAGAATTTCCGGGTGCAGTCCCATCATCCGGGCGATCCTGTCGGCATAAAGGCCGCCGCAATTAATCAGGTAGCGGCATGAAATGTCCTGTCCGGCGGTTCCGAGATGATAGTCGCGATTGGTCCTGCGGATGTCCAGAACGTGGGAGGACAGAAGGATTTCGCCGCCCGTTTCCCTTATTTTTAACGCCATTGCCGCCGCGACCTGCCCATAATCCGTAATGGCCGTGTTGGGGGAGTAAATCGCCTGGACAGCCTTCGTGTGAGGTTCGATTTCGCGTGCCCGGTCGGAATTGATCAGTTCGAGGCCCGTGATCCCGTTGGCCCTGCCCCGCTCATACAGATTTTGGAGACGGGGAAGCTCCTCGGCCGTGGTCGCCACAATCAGTTTTCCGCAACGGTCGAAGGGTACGTTGTTATCACGGCAGAATTCCAGCATCTGGCGGGCGCCCTCAATGCAGAGCCTCGCTTTATGGGAACCGGGCTTGTAATAGATCCCGGCATGAATGACCCCGCTGTTGTGCCCTGTCTGGTGGTGTCCGACTTCGGACTCCTTTTCAAGGATGGCAAGCGAATAACGAGGAAAGCGAGCTCTCAGGGCAAGCGCCGTGGCCAGGCCGACAATGCCCCCCCCGATGATGGCGATGTCGTACGATTTTGAATTCATAAATCAACTCTACGGGAACGATTTCAAAATTTAAATTGCATTCTTTGTCTATGGTGTCGGGCTCAGGTTGGCACCAATTGACTCTGAATACTGTGTCTGTTTTTTAATTCGCCAATTTCCGCGATAATCTGGTACCAAAAAATGGTGACAGGCTAGAATT
>DKBB01000405.1 GCA_002451015.1 Acidobacteria bacterium UBA6911 | reverse complement strand
TCGACGGCGTATTGCGGGACGTTGCGAGGGATGGAGAAATCTATTACCTGATCGGCTATCAACCTGATGCAAAGACAATTGAAGAAATACAGACCGGAAAAACAAAATATCACAACATCCGGGTTCGAGTGAAACGTCCCGGACTGCGCGTGCGGTCCCGCTCCGGTTTTTTCACAATCCCCGAAGATCAGTATGCGCCTCTTACAATAAGGGAACGAATGATCCAGGCCCTGCAATCGCCATTCGTTTCCGATGACCTGAGTGTGCGTCTTACAGCGCTTTACATGCAGACCCGGGAGAACATTCCCTGCATCAATGTGCTGCTGCATTTCGATGCCGAAAAGCTGACTTTCAAACGGGGGCCGAACGGGAAACAGAACACGGCTGTCTATGTTCTCGGCGGCATTTACGATGCAGACGGTCAGCCGATCGATTACATTGATAAACGATGGGAACTCAGCATCGGGGATGCGGAATACGAAAATTTTAAAAGAAACGGAATGGCTTCATTGATGCACGTACCGGTAAAAAAAGCGGGCCCCTACCATATGCGCATTGTTTTAAGCGATATCGAAAGCGGGCGTCTGGGAAGCGCCTCGCATTTCATCGAAGTTCCCAGGGTGGACAAGGGGAGGCTCGCCCTCTCGGGGATTTTGTTGACTGCGGACAAATCCATCGCCGGTATGGCGGGAGACCGGAAGGAAGGAATTCTTACAGACAGGGAAATAAACGGAACCGCCGCCGTACGCATTTTTAAGCCGGGCGATACCATCCTCTGGGCCTACCAGATCCTGAACGCCAAAACAGGCAAAGATAATAAATCTCAAATACAGACCTATGTAAGGCTGTTTCGTGAAGGACAGGAGGTATTCTGTGGGCAACCGTCCGACCTGACCCTGGAGGTGCAGGATAATTCCGAAAGAATGCTGGGAACCGGCCGCATGCGCCTGGGAAGCCTGCCACCGGGAATTTACGATCTCCAGGTCATCGTTCTGGACATGCTGGCAAAGGAAAAACACCGAATGGCGCTGCAGTCGATCGATTTCGAAGTACAGGATCAGAAAAAAGCATCTACGGAGACGATTAAGAGATAAACCGGCCCAAGAAGTGAAATTCTCTCGTTATGTTCGGAAAATAATTCAAATGGAAGTGTAGGGTGTATACGGGACTTTGGAATCTCGTCTGCTACAAATCGAAAATACCAAACTCGTTTAATCAGCTTCATTATTAAAGTGCCTCTTATTTTAAAGTGTTAATTTCCCATTTCCGCTTGAGACCTATAAACAAGATCGGTGAAAGATTCGGTGGGAGAATGACCCTTAAAGAATAGATTCATTTTCCTATCCAGCCTCGCTACTACACCAATGTGCAGCTCTGCCGCCCATGCTACAATGAAACTGGAGCAAGCTAAAATCCGGCGTGAGCACCCAATTACGAAGAGGCAATCATTCAATATCAAACACGAAAGAAAAGATGGTTTGATGGAGCGGTTTTAATGCGGAATCAAAAAAATCAACAAAATAGAGCCCAGATTGTCTATTTCTCCCACGGCGGAGGCCCCTTGCCAATTCTAGGAGATGCCAGTCACAAAGCGATGGTGGTTTTTATGCAACAGCTCCCATCTCGGCTCCAGAAACCTGATGCCATCCTAGTCATCAGCGCCCATTGGGAAGAAAGCTCGGCGACACTTTTAGGCGGGCAAACACCGTCCATGCTCTACGATTATTATGGTTTCCCGAGTGAAGCTTACAAGATCATGTATCAGGCTCCAGGAAATCCAGAGCTGGCGAATCGAATCACTGGCTTACTTCTTAAGAATAATATATCGGCTCGCATTGACTCTGATCGGGGATTCGACCACGGCTTATTTATCCCGCTGAAACTGATGTACCCGAAGGCTGATATTCCATCACTTCAGCTTTCGCTGCTGCGTGGTCTTGATCCAATAGCGCATATCTCTCTTGGCAACGCGTTGCGGGATTTAATGAATGAGAATATTCTGGTTATCGGATCCGGATTTTCCTTTCATAACTTGAGCGCATTTTCCTGGCAGGGAATTGATATACCGGATACTGCCAATGATACCTTCCAAAATTGGCTGATCAAGGTATGTACCGGCCCTAATTCACAGACTGAACGTGAACAGCATTTGATTAAATGGCAGGAAGCCCCATCTGCACGTTACTGTCACCCGCGAGAAGAGCATTTGATGCCGCTCCATGTGTGCCTGGGAATGGCGGACAATCCAGCTGCAAAGATATTTGATGACCATATCCTGGGCAAGCGTGCGGTTGCGTTTTTATGGTAAGTCAATCAACTTACTCCCTATTATCCAAGATTGCCTTCCTTAAATTCAGGTAGTGTCAGTCTTAGCTTCATTTTGGGAAAAATTTCTAATGGAAGGTTCGGGTGTTTTTGAGGACTTGGCAAACACTGTCAATTCAAACCACTCAATTCCCAGAAGGACCGTATTTAATAAACGGATTTAAAAACTCTAAAAGCAAAAGCGCATGTCAGGAAGCGACGAGCATCGGCTGCAATTGCCTCTCCGAGTCTGAATGTATAGCACTTAAGGGGTGTCTATCCCAGTCGAAGGTCGAAACGAGGTTTTTATCCAGTATGGAGTTTTTTCCAGGCAACGGGCAGGTAGTGGATCCTGCTATAGGCGGCTACGTCCTGGTTACATGTCGAAATTCAAAAATTCTCGATATAAGACCGTGGCACATTCAGTGAAATAGCTTAAAACAAAACTACCCAGTCATCCTAAAAACGGCTTGTTGGTTTTTTCGACAAGGAAAGCCGCCTGAGTATATGGAAAGGTTGGAGGAAGAGAGCCAAGGAACATGAACCTCACCCGCGAAGAACGAGAAACCATCGTCCGGACTTCCGATGCCGATGATGGCTGGATAATCTCAACTGCGAGTCTCAAGTACATCCGGAAGTTTACGAAACTCGGCTACCAGCAGAGCGCCCCAACTTCAGGCTTGGACGGTTACAAAGGCTTCACGGTTCCTCGAAACCTGGTCTGCTTCCAACGTCCACCGAAGAAGTGAAGCAAACTGCTACTCGGCGTTCTGTGACACTGTGTACGCCGGTGACGCTTGCGCAGGGATCTTAGAGGTCGACACTCAGATTACTTCATCATGATCCCCTCCGCGAGCAATCCGGCTTCTTCTTCAGTAAATTTGCCGTTGATCATGGCTCGTCCGCCGGTGATTTCTGCCATGATCTTCGGAGCCGACATTACCCGGCCGTCGACCATTATAGCCACGTTTTCGCCGATATGAGATTTGGTCAGACGCGCCAGTTTCAGAGACCCTTCCTCTGTGAGCATAAATACTACACTGAATCCGTCAGCATTCGGTTGAGGCCAGGCGCTGGCGATATCGGTGTTGGTCAAGGCAGCTTCGGGTGAGATCCATACGGGAGTCTTCGGCGGTCCGGGAAGGAGGCCGATCTCCCATCCCTCCACGTTTTCATAAGAAGCGAGCCGAAGTTCGAACTCAATCTTCCCGGATTCGAGCTTATGCTTCCCGGTTTGGTTGCCGGACAACCCCTCCGCAATCGATTCGGTCTCTTCTTCAGTGAAGTTGCCGAATATCATGGCTCGTCCGCCAGCGATTTCTGCTGCAATCTTGATAACCATGGTGACCCGGCCGTCGAGTATCACAGCCACGTTTTCGCCGATGTGAGACCTGGTCAGACGTGTCTGCTTCAGGGCACCGTCTTCGGTGAACAAGATTCCCACGCACGGCTTACCCTCAGGTGTCCGGTCGGGGAACGCGAGGGCCACGTCGCCGTTGGTCAGAGCAACTTCGCGTGAGATCCATACGGGGGTCTTCCCCGGTTCGGGACCGGGGACCCTCTCCCAACCCTCCACTTTTTCATATGAAGCGAGCCGGACTTCGAACTCATGATTCCCGGTCTGGCCGCCGGATAACCTCGCGGCTGTGAGAGCGGTTGTGAAGATAACCGCCAGAACCATAAAGACCAGGACTGTATGAAAGCGAAGATGATGTTTTCCGTGCAGCCCGTGGATGGTCATAATCCGTTCCTTTCGATAGTGGTTGTGAAATATATCGCTTCCAAATGGGCCAGAGGAAGATCCAGCAGGCTAAGATCGAAGCTAATCTGCGTGGGACCGGCCCCATACAGATTCGGAACCACTCTTATCTGCCCGTTGAAATCGACGACGATGAGTTCGTCCGGATTGGAGCGGGCATAGTCACGCAGCCGTTGGATGGCTTCCGGCTTCAGTTCGATCGTAATTCGCACGTCATTGGGAATGTTCGAATCGGGATGGGTGATCTGCTGGCCCCAGACCACCCTGACCACATCCTCTGTTTCCGTCAATGGCTCCTGTCCTTCCGGGCCTATCTGCAGGGTGACGCCGGGAGCGAGCCCGGCATTTGTATATTCCGCCGATTCAGTCCGGACTCGACTGAGACTCCAGCCCTCCGGTACGGCAAGATCGAAAAGACCTTCATCCAGCGGAACATTCCACCGGAAATCAGAGTATTCCGTGCGCATATTTTGCCCAAGGGGGTCCCGATACTCTACCTCAATAAGCAGGGGCGTACCATCGTCCCCGGATGCCCAAAGTTGTGCATGGACTTGCCTGTCCGGATTGACATACACCTGATTTGGGATCTCGAACTCGAAGCCTACGGCTTGGATACCGTTGATTACCCGGTCGCCGATACGCCTGGTTTTGTCCGCCGTGATTTCCTTCATTAGTTGCCAGTTAAAAGAAGCTAGATCCAAGGGGGGCTGTGACGGCGGCTTCGGGCCGTCGGAAAGGAAGACCGAATCAACCAGCTCCGCTCCATATGCTCCGGGGTACAGTGTCACCCCCTCACTACTGCCCGGCTCGCGTCTGCTGATTGTTATCTTCCCAGGTTCTTCTAAGGCCGAACCTGGACCGGAATCCGGAGGATACTCTTCGGTCCTCGCCAGCCCGGGGTCCTCATAGTAGACCTTAATGCGTCCGGTTATCCGCATTCCCGTGGTTGCAGAAATCCCGGTGTGGCCACTTAAGGTCAGGGTGTGGATCTGATCGAGATGCCCCTGCACGTCGGCCCAAACGATAGTGGATGGTGAACCGCCGTTCCAGAATACAATGAAAAAGAAGACCAGCACTGCGGCTGCGGCCAGGGCCCATACAGTCCGACGACCGGGAAGGATGTTCTTCTTGCCGGATTCCGGTTCCACTTGTACCAATTTGGATCTGATCCGGGATTTCAGATCCTCCGGCATCCGGGAAGACAACTCCCCCAGTTGAAGCAACCGGTCAAGGTTGTCTTTCAGGCAGTCTTGATCGTGACGTTTGTCCATATCGGTCATAGTATGACCCTCCCTTTTCCCTGCCCGTCGAGGATCGAAGCGGATATTGTTTCAAACGCGGTTCGAAAAGCCAGCCTCGCGCGGTGCAGCAGCACTTTCACTGCGCCTTCGTTGATCCCTTCCAGAGCGGCGATCTCGTGGAGCGACAGTTCCTCAAAGTAGCGTCTGCGCAAAGCCACCTGATACCTTAAAGGCAGGTTGGTCAACGCCATACGAACCAGTTCCGCGGTCTCCTTTCGCACCAGAAGCTCTTCCGGAAAAATATCCGAGCCAATGCCGGCAATCGCCCGGGTAAGTTTATGATCAACGGTTTTCCAGAAATCAGGCAGGAGGACGTCCCGACCCCGCCTGCGCAGGACTTTTCGGATGCAGTTACGGGCAATATGTGTCAGCCAGGGAAACATCTCGCCCCGGCGCGGGTCGAACCGGTCAATGGTCTCTAATGCGGTAACGAAAGTTTCCTGGGCCACGTCACCGGCCAAATCGGCATCCCGCCCCACGCGGTAGAAGATGAAGCCGTAGACCGGATCGGAATAGGCATCAAACCAGCGAACCACCTCTTCCTTGTCCCGCCGGCTGAGCCTGCGGAAATCGATCTCAGGTTCGGATTGGGCGGCTGTTCCATTCATCATGATGGATAATGTCACGGGAAATGAAAAAGGTTACAGTGCATCATAACTTTTCGATGCAGCTTCT
>DKBB01000342.1 GCA_002451015.1 Acidobacteria bacterium UBA6911 | reverse complement strand
GCGGATTACCAGCTCGTTATACCATTCGGAAAAGTCTGTGGAACGGGAAGGAAGTTTTTGATCGGACATGCTTTTCTTCGCCTCTTTATCGTAATAATGAAAGAACCCGGGGTTTAAAGCCTATAGGACTCCACTATTCCTGTCAATCCGGAGACGAATCCGCTGCAGCTTCAGAATATTGTCCGGCATGCACCGGCAGCAATTTGAAGGATAGCATCGATCTTCCTGTGATAGGATCCTTTATGGTTTTCGCCCTGTTCTTCCTGCCCCGCGCCTGTCCCGGTTCCTAATGCACGGCAAGAGGATACGAATTTCACAAATTCAGAAAAATGAGTTATATCTATATATTCAAAACGCGGACATCGAGAGAGAGATACCCATAATGCCCAAATATCGGATTCTGATCGTTTCGATCTTTGTTCTTCTTGGACTTTTCGCTGCCGTTTTTTCCTTGAGTTGCGGATCGGAAGGTCCTCAATACCGGACCGCCGAAGTCGTTCGTCATGAAATCAGGCTGATCGTAAGCACCAACGGCATAATCGAACCCGTCAACCGCAGCGAAGTCTATGCCCCTATCGACGGGTTGGTTGCAGAAATTCCCATACCGGAAGGATCGGAAATCAAGAAAGGCCAGCTTTTAATCAGATTGAATTCGGAGCAGATCCGGACCGCTCTCGCGGAAGCCAGGACCGCTCAACTTGAAGCAATGCGCCAATCCAGGATCGTTATGAAGGGCCCTTCGAACGAGGAAATCACCATACTGGATGCCACGATAGCCGAAACCTCCATGGATCTGGATCAGACAAACAAGGATCTGGCTGTCGAGGAATCTCTGTTGGCCAAGGGTGCCGTCGCCCGGGTGGCAGTGGAGGAACTTCGCCGACAACGCGACCTGCTGCAGCTTCGCCTGGAAGGCCTGAAGCAGAGAAAGCAGGATCTGCTAGAACGCTATTCTTCCGAAGAAAAACAGTTGGAACAGGATAAAGTCCGCGAGTTGACCGAACAGGTTCTTCAGATGGAACAGCAACTGAAGCTGGAATCGATCCTGGCGCCCAAAAGCGGATTGATCTATGCGCTCGGGGTCAAACCCGGCGCCTACGTCGCGCAGGGACAGCTGGTCGCTCAGATCAACCAGCCGGGAAAGGTAAGGCTTCGCGCCTACGTCGACGAACCGGATCTGGGAAGGATTGCCCGGAATCAGCCTGTACGGATTGAATGGGACGGCGTGCCGGACCGGCATTGGACCGGAACGGTCGAAAGGCCTGCGGAACAGGTCGTTGCATTGGATAATCGTTCCGTAGGGTATGTGTTGTGTACGATCGAAGGGGAACCGAAGGAATTGATTCCCAACCTCAATGTAAACGTCGAAATCACGACAGATTTGAAACCGAATGTGCTTACGGTGCCCAGAAGCGCCCTTTACAGTCCTAACGGGGAAAAGGCAGTGCTGGTGCTGCAGGGGGAAAAAGCGATCGTAAAGCCTGTGGTTCCGGGTCTTGTCACTTCCGATGAGATTGAAATTTTGCAGGGTATCCGCGAGGGGGATAAGGTAGTATTAAATCCCCTCGACGTTGAAATGTAGAAAACCGTCTATTTTTAAAATTTCCGGCCCTTTGATATTGCGGGCATAACGCATAGGATCCATGAAATCCAAAATGCCGATTACCGAGATCTTGCGTTCGGCGCACCAGGCACTGCTGCGCAACTGGGGACGGACCATTCTGACGTCCCTTAGTATGGTTGTGGGAACCGCTTCCCTGGTACTGGTAGTCGTAGCAGGGATAAGCGGCAGAAACTATACCCTGGATATAATCCGCGGAGTAGGCACCAATCTTGTGTCTGTAGGCAATGAAAGGGCCCCGACCGCAGAACGCATCAACTTCGGTGACCTGAAAGCCATTCAAACAGAGGTCCTAGGAGTTCGGAGCGCGGCGCCGGTGGTCGCAAGCATCCCGACTGTCACCCTGAACGGGATCGGACGCCGGGTCACTCTAATCGGCACTACGCCGGAATACCAGCAGATCCGCAATATTGAGGTTCTGAGCGGCAGTTTTATCGATCAGTACGACCTGAGAAACCGGAACAAGGTCTGCCTGATCACCAAGCCGTTCGCCGAAATTTTAGAACGGGATCCTTTTTACGAAGGATATGTCACGCTCTTCGGTATCCGGTTCTCCGTCATCGGCATTTTCAAAGAACGCGTCAACACCTTCGGTCAAACAGAAGTGTCGGAATATAGTGCCATTGTGCCCGTCGACGTCGCACGCGCTTTTGAATCCGACGACAAAATCGATTTCATCTATGTTATGGCGGAAAGTATGGAGGTGGTGTCTCAGGTTTCCGACAAGATCCTGAAACTACTGATTCAGCGGCACCGCAATCAGAACTTTTACAGCGTGATGACTCTTTCCGAGATTCTGAATGCGGCGAACAAAATCAGCCTGGGACTTACCCTGGTGCTGCTGGTAATCGCCGCGATATCCCTGATCTCGAGCGGAATCAGCATCATGAACGTCATGCTGATCACCGTGACGGAGCGAACCCGGGAGATCGGAGTAAAAAAATCCATCGGCGCTTACCGCAGGGTTTTATTGACCGAATTTCTTGTAGAAGCTTTGATTCTCAGCTTCGGAGGCGGGCTGGTGGGTATTTTTCTGGGTGTGGCCGCTCCCTATTCCATCCGTTTTTTCACAACAGAAATACAAATCGAGATCCCGGCTATTGCCGTGATCCTTGGATTCGGCGTCACCCTGCTCGTAGGATTGACCTTTGGAATGCTCCCGGCCCTGAAAGCTTCCCGCATGAATCCCGTAGAAGCCTTGAGATACGAATAACGTTTACGGATTCCATGCAATAAATGCCCCGTGAGAAATACGGGTTAATCAAATTTCTCAAACACAAGAACCGATTTATTCTCGCCTCCGCGGAATCCGGGGGATATCTGGACGATTTCCAGAACATCGCCTCCGTCTTTGAGCGTCCACTCCTCGCTGCTTTTCATTTCCATTTCACGGCCGCCGAAATTGAATTTCGCCATGGAATTGATTTTGATTTTTTTCACCTCTTCGTTGAAATTGGCGGTGGAAATACTTTCCGCATTCATCATGGCCGTCGACCGCACTTCCGATCCGTCCAGGTTGATTTCATCACGTGTAATCTGATCGTCGCCGTATTCAGTCATGGAGTATTTTTTTACGAATACCAAGTTATCGTCCTGCTCGACGATCATCAAAAAGGGAGGATCGCTCATCATTCCGCCGCTCGATGGGGTGCTTCTATCTTCGTCCAGTATCCATTGTCCGGAAAAGTCCACCGGATACTTCAATTCCAGCGGTAGGGGGTGGAGACCGCATATTTTACGGAATGGGTTCACGACTTCGAGGAATGCGGGATCTTCCCGGCTCAACAACATCGGGCTTTTTGTCATTTCCTTCAGTTCAGGCACAATCCCACGAACCATACCGGCCCAGACAACCCAGGAGGTCCATTTCGGTTGGTTTTTGAGGACTTCAATGGACGGTGGCGGACCAACCTCTCCAAGCATCAGCGGCTTCCCGTTTGATAAAACTACGAGATCTTCGTAATACTCCTGCCTGAAGTCGCTGCCGTAAACGTCCAGCGCCAGAATGTCGAGGTNNACCCAGACCAGATTATGCAATTGGTGGTAATTGACATAGCGGTCGTAAATCAGACGGTAGATATCGGCGGTGCCGTTTTCTCCGATACGCCCGCCCCACCAGAACCAGTTGCCGTTCATTTCATGATACGGCCTCCAGATCACGGGAACATTGGCAGCCTGAAGCTGTTTGAGAAATTTTGCCACTTCATCCACCTGAGCTTCCCACCTTTTCCGCAAAGGGGAACCGGGAGTCATCAGTTCCCTGTATTGATCGTCCGTCAACTGCCCCTGGACACTGGCCAGTTTGTCGGGCGGCGCTTCCACTCCGGGTATAGGCTGAAAAGTTACGGGTTCGTCCGCCGTAGGAGGGACCGCGTGCCAGCAAAGAGTCACAATAGCACCTTTCTTATGCTGCCGGATGGCCTCCTTTACAATATCGGGGCGTGCCAGGTAGGAGTCCTTGTCTCCGTCTTCGGCAAAACCGAAATCGGAACTCCAGATTGCCGGTGTTTTCCCAACTTCCTTAGCATAGAAACGGCTGTTGCGGTCCCGGGCATCGGGGAAATTGTGCTGCCCGGTCAGGGTATACTCTCCCGAAATCCTGTAAAACAACTCCAGCAGCGCTCTGGCTTCCGGCGTGGCGTTGGGATCCGACGGCTCGACCGCAGCGCAGATATCACAAGTGACTGCAATAAAGAAAACAAACGACATTACAGGAATGACATTTTTTATTTTCATAGTTTTGCTCTCTAAATATTGAATCATTGTTTGTTCCTGAGCTTAGGATACCCATCGTTCATTTTAAATCGAAATATATAGCAGTGGTCAGGCATACAATAGAAATTCAATTTGAAAATTCATAAGATCCTGCTCTCGGCTATATATCAACCTTCTTTACCGTTGAACGTTATTTTGTCTAACCCTGTCGTCAAATTCGGGCAAATGGTGCTATTCTTGTATGACGTCGTTTATGGATGAACCCGCATTCCCGCTGGAGGTTTCTCATGGTAAAACACCCGTCCCGCAATACCCGCTCTCTCCGTACAGTACTGGATCCCCGAGGTCAGTCGACCGCAAAGATCCAGCCGCATCCACTCGCGCCCCGTCTCGACACTATCGAAGGCAAGACTCTCTACATTATTGACGTCGGGTTCGGCGGCGGGTGGGAATTCCTGGAGGAAACAACCGCATGGTTTGAACGCAACTACCCGAACGTCAAGACGGTACTGCAGCACAAAAAGGGCATCATGTTCGTGGATGAGCCCGAAATGTGGGAGGAAATCCGGAAAAACGGAGATGCGGTCATTTTCGGCGTGGGTGGTTGAGACGGCTGTACGGCGAGTGTCGCCGCCCACTGCAGAGAAATTGAAATCAAATGTGGAATACCCACCGCCCCTCTGGCCAGCGCCCGCTTTGCCGAATACGCCGCCATGGACGCCAGGAACCACGGCATGAATCTGCGCTTCAGCTTCCCGCCCTATCCTCTCGTCGGCAGGCCGCGCGAAGTTCTTCGGCAGTATGTGGAAGGCGACGATCCTGTCTCCGGCAAACCCTTAATGCCGCAGGTTGTCGACGCCCTTACCATGCCGCTGCAGGAAGAAGAAAAGAATCCCAGGACCGCCCGCGGAGCTCCAAGGCCGCGTCTACTTCAACCCGACACAGAAGAGAATCTCCACAAACTGTTCCTGGAAAACGGCTGGACCGACGGGACCCCGATTGTTCTTCCCACGGAAGAGCGGGTGGCGCACATGTTGACCGGGACCGCTGCCGATCCCAATGAAGTNNGTCATTCTTGCCATTGCAGCCAGCCAGGAACCCTCAATGCCGAGTTCGACCACCTCATTCGCAAAAATGGCAGTCGTAAACGGGCCGATCCGTGAGGAGATCGGCATGAATTCCGGCCTGGGCGCTTTGAGTCCGTTCAATTACGCCAACACGGTCATCGGACGTGCCTGGACCCTGATGACGATCAACCTGGCGGATTCCCGCCTTGGGGAGACCTTCATGGGATCCACCGGCAACAATATGAACTACAACAACATGCTGATCCCGGAAAACGAGGAGCGCAGTGTCTGGGAACCGTTTCACGTACGCAAGGGCTTCAAAAAAGAGGAAAGCACCGTCAGCCTGTTCCAGGGCTGGAGCGCCATCAACAGCATGGGTGCGGCCGGCTGCTGTCGTCCAGCCCAGGAAGAAACACTCATCATGATGCAGGCTTTCCCCTGCATTCATTCCGCCCTGACCCTCGTCATGGACCCACTGGTGGCAAAGCACCTGAAAGAGCAGGGCTTCAGCGATCCGAAACAGCTTTCCAAATACCTGTCCGAGAATTTCAAAATGACGGCCGGGCAGTTCTGGGAATCCGATGTTGCATATTCGCTCGTAGAGCCGAACGCCCGGAACGGGGTCGAACCTTTCGCATCCTGGCTCAAGCTTCCAAAAGACGCGGTTATCGCTCCATATACGGAACCGGATAAAATCAACATGGTCGTAGTCGGGGGTGAAACCCAGGCCCTCTGGTTTACCACGGACATGTGGTACACCCAGACAGTCTCGATCGACAAATGGCGTCCTGAAATCGGCACGTACCAGGAAGACGAACAAACGGTGCGCCGCCGTAAGGCGCGGCAGAAACGGCATGCCGCTGCTCTGAGCGCCTCCGGATACGACTAGTCAGACTATTAAATGGAACTTTCCGAAGTGGCAATGATTTCCCTTACCACCTTTCATGTGGCTTTGGTGGAACCCGAGATTCACCCGAATACCGGGAATATCGCCCGTCTATGTGCTGCCAACAACATCCCCCTCCACCTTGTCGGCAATCCCGGCTTTCGGACCGATGAACGCTCTGTCAAAAGGGCGGGATTGGATTACTGGCCCTTTGTCGATCTGCGTAAAGAGGCGGATCTCGACGAACTGAGGGCCAGGCTTAAAAAATCCCGCCTGGTTTATTTCAGCGCCAGGGCAGAACGCCTGTACACCGATTTTGAATATCAAATGGACGACTGTCTGGTTTTCGGTCCGGAATCAAGAGGGCTTCCCAAAAGCCTCTTGGAAGAAAACAGGGCGTGTGCGCTAAAGATTCCTATGATTTCAGGCAATGTCCGAAGCCTGAATCTTGCGACCTCTGTGGGGATTGCCGTCTATGAAGCTCTGCGCCAGATCCGGAACCGCAGTTCTGACAGAACTTCCCAACCAGGCAACTAATAAAAAAATACAGCCCCCCTGATGAATGCCGTTGACATTTCCGCATGATTAAATCTGATTTACTGCCGATAAGACAGAATACATATCGTTATCCGTCTGGATTTCTTGCAGGATTTGAAGCAAGTCAGGCGATTGGCTGAAAACGCTCGAGAAAAGCTGTGTACGCAGGAGGAACCCGGTTTTGCACGGAGGCTTCAATACGGATAAGCGGTGGTTGAAAGCGGAGATGCACACCCACTGCAACCTGGATCCCCAGGATCACGGCCTCTGCCGTTTTTCACCGGAACAACTGATCCAGAAAGCCGCCGGGCTGGACTTCGAAGTTCTCTCGATCACGTGCCATGACCTGAATGTCTGGACACCGGATCTGGCTGATTACGCCCGGCTATGGGGGATCACCCTAATCCCGGGAATGGAAGTTACCGTCGAAAAGAAACGCCATATTCTTGTCTACAACTCCGATGAGGATCCGAAAACCCTCAACAATTTGGAAAAAATCCGCGCCAGCCGCAGCGATAAAACACTTATCGTAGCACCGCATCCGTATTTCCCCGGCCGAAGCTGCCTGGGAGGATTACTTAAAAAGAACCTGGATCTGTTCGATGCTATTGAGTTTTCAGGATTTCTGGTGCGGGGATTGAATTTCAACCGCAAGAGTGTTGAGCTTGCAAAAAAAGGCTTCAAACCACTTGTGGGGTTCGGAGATATCCATTACCTCTGGCAATTAGGCAGAACTTTTACCTGGATATACGCCGAACCGAGAGTGGAGTCGATAATAGACGCCATCAGGCACGGGCTGGTGCGCGTTCAGGTATCGCCTCTCTCCTGGATAGAGGCGGCGGGGTGGTGGGGAACCACGCTCTGGAGGACCTTATTGCCGGCAAAATCGCCACCCAGCACCTCTTCAGATAAAATCGAAGATGGAAGAAGCTTTGGAACCCCGCAGGAGAGCATGGAATCGCAGCGCATCCATATCGGTCAATAAAGCCAGGAAATTACAGACAGCGCGGGCAGCTTCCATTTGTCCGCCTTCAAGGGAATCCTCGATAATGGGCCGGTAATACCGGGGAAACAGCGCTACGCTCTTCTTATCGAGAACCTCGCCCATAAGCAACTGGAAAAGATCCCGGAGGATCTCGCGGCCTTTTGTGCTCATAGCCGCGACCCTTGGGTCGGTGATCACCGCTTCCCATATTACGGACTTGCACAGCACCGATAGGATTCTGGCTTCGGGCGGAACGATCAGGCGCCAGGAGAAGTCCGATCGCCTGCTGTCTCGTGAAGAGGCTACGCTGACAGAAGTTATCAGGTCATTCAGGATATTGCGCATGGCGGCTTTTCGATAAGCCCGTTCATCTCCGAGTCCCTGGAAACCTATTCTCTTCTCCAGGTCCAGCAAACGTTCACGTACTTCGGAAAGGGTCAGTTTGGGAGCGGTTTCTTCTCTACGGGTTTCTTCGTAATGATTAAAAACCCTCCTCGCAAAAGCGGCGTTTTCGAGATCTCCGGGATGAAGGAATTGAGCCTGCAGCGCATCCTCCACATCATGGACCGAATAGGCGCAGTCATCAGCCCAGTCCAAAACCTGGCAGACAATTGAGGTCTTGAGCCGGCGACGCCCGGTCTTATCCTCGGTTTTTAGAATTTCACCTCCCTGACGGAGAGCCCATCTCGCCATGGAAAGATCGGAGGGAAAAATGAACTTGTCATTACGGATATCCTGTTCGTAGGGATACTTCATCACGCCGGAGAGCGTCGCTCGGGTCAAATTCAACCCGGGGTAAGAGGGGGATTTCGGTTCGGCCGCTACCAGGATATGGAAGGTTTGCGCGTTCCCTTCGAATCGCAGGGCATTCTTGCCCTTCCGTCTCGAACGGGAACTGACTTCGCGCATGCAGGCATCCAGGGTTTGTTCTCCGGCGTGTCCGAAAGGAGGGTGGCCTAGGTCGTGTGCCAGGGCCGCCGCTTCGGCCAGCTCAGGAGCCAGGCAACGATCCATAAGTGGCTGCTCTAAAAGCAGGTTGTGGGCGATCGCACGGGCGATCTGCGCCACTTCGACGCTGTGAGTCAGACGCGTCCGATAAAAATCCGCCTGCCCGATGCCGAAAACCTGTGTCTTCCCTTGCAGCCTGCGGAAAGCGGCGCTGTGAAGCACCCGGTCCCGATCCCTCTCCGCAGGGTGTCGATGATCCTTCGGGGATGGCGGGTCTTCGGGATATCGGCGCTGCAGTAAAAACTCGTCCATAAAATATTTTTTCCTATCGGCCTATTTCAACCATTATGTCATGGTCTCAGGATCGTTTTAATATCTAATGCACGGATAGCCAGAATCGCCAACTTTAAATCGACTTCCAACTCCTTACTCCTGGCTCCTGTTTGTTCAGAGGGCGAACACAAGGTGCTCCCTACCATCATGTCTACTGACTCCCGACTTCTGTATGCCCGCTTCTGACTTCTTTATAGTTTATGAATCCTGGTAAGTTCCCGTTTCAAGTACTCGAAAGCCTCCTGGGGATCGTCGCTGAAATGAATCAGGTTCAGATCTTCGGGGGAGATGGTTCCATGGTGTACGAGAGCCTCGAAATTAACGACTTCCTTCCAGAATTCCGTACCGTAAATCAGCACCGGGGCCATCTTGCGGGTTTTTCCGGTCTGGACAAGGGTCAATATTTCAAAAAGTTCATCCAGGGTTCCAAATCCTCCGGGGAAAATGACCAATGCTTTTGCCGGGTACAC
>DKBB01000086.1 GCA_002451015.1 Acidobacteria bacterium UBA6911 | reverse complement strand
GGCGCCAAATACCGGGGCGAGTTCGAAGACCGTCTAAAAGCCGTTCTGAAGGAAATCGAAGATTCGGCCGGAGCAATCGTCCTGTTCATAGACGAGATCCATACCCTGGTCGGCGCGGGAGCGGCCGAAGGAGCGATTGACGCCTCGAACATGCTCAAACCGGCCCTTGCGAGGGGAGAATTGCGCTGCATCGGCGCTACGACGCTGAACGAATATAAAAAATATATAGAAAAGGACGCCGCGCTTGAACGGCGGTTCCAGCCGGTTTTCGTCGGGGAGCCTTCCGTTGAAGACACGATCGCCATCCTGCGGGGACTGAAAGAAAAGTACGAAGTGCATCATGGCGTCCGAATCATGGACTCGGCGCTTGTGGCGGCGGCTACGCTGTCCCACCGCTACATAGCCGATCGTTTCCTGCCCGACAAGGCGGTGGATCTTGTCGATGAATCGGCCTCGCGGCTGCGCATTGAAATCGACAGCATGCCCGTGGAAATCGACGAAGTCGAACGGCGCATCACGCAGCTCGAAATCGAAAAACAGGCGTTGTCAAAAGAAAAGGACAAGGCGTCCAGGGAACGCATGGAAACGCTGAAGGGCGAGCTGTCGGAGTTGCGCGAAAAAAGCTCCGGCATGAAACTGCACTGGCAGCAGGAGCGCGAAATCATCGGCTCCATCCAGGCTGTAAAAGAAAAAATCGAAAACGTCAAAACCGAGGAGCAGAACGCGGAACGGTCCGGCGACCTTGGAAAGGCCGCCGAACTTCGGTACGGAACGCTTGTGCAACTGGAAAAGGAACTGTCGGAACTGAACGGCCGCCTGGAAGCATTGCAGGCAAACCGGAAATTCCTGAAAGAAGAAGTGGATGAGGAGGACATTGCGGAAGTCGTCGCGAAATGGACCGGCATCCCCGTCAGCAAAATGCTGGAAGGCGAAGTGGAGAAACTGGTTCAGATGGAGAGCCGATTGCGCGAGCGGGTTCTTGGACAGGATGAAGCTCTGGCCGCGGTAGCGAACGCTATCCGTAGGGCGCGTGCCGGCCTTCAGGACGCCAAACGGCCCATGGGTTCCTTCATATTCCTCGGACCGACGGGGGTCGGGAAAACCGAACTAGCCCGGGCTCTGGCGGAATTTCTTTTCGACGACGAACGCGCCATGGTGCGCATCGATATGTCCGAGTACATGGAAAAGCACTCGGTCGCCCGCCTGATCGGAGCTCCCCCGGGATATGTGGGATATGAGGAAGGGGGATACCTGACGGAAACGGTGCGCCGGCGTCCCTATGCCGTTATTCTTTTCGACGAAATCGAAAAGGCTCACCCGGACGTATTCAACATCCTGCTTCAGGTCCTGGACGACGGACGCCTGACGGACGGGAAGGGACGGACCGTAGATTTTAAAAATACCGTCATCATTATGACCTCCAATATCGGCAGCCAGGCGATCGGCGAATCAAAAGGCGATCTCGACAGCGCCACATCCAGGATAATGGACGCCCTGCGTCAGGCTTTCCGGCCGGAATTCCTCAACCGGATTGACGACATCATTGTTTTCCACCAGCTGTCGCAGGATCTGATCAAGGATATCGTCCGGCTGCAGCTCGTGCAGCTGAACAGGCTGCTGGCGGAGAAAAGCCTGGAGCTGGGAGTAAGTACGGAAGCTGTCGAAGCGCTTGCACGGGAAGGCTACGATCCCGTCTATGGCGCCAGGCCCTTGAAACGCCTGATCCAGAAAAGAATCCAGGATCGCCTGGCCCTGATGCTTTTAAATGGGGACATTAAACCCGGGGACAAGCTCCGCATGGATATGGATGCTAAAACGGGGGAGTTTGCCTTCGCTCCCTCCCTGTCGCAGGGCGAATGGCAAGAGGCTTCCGCGCAGGCATCGGACGAGACACGGCGATACGATGCCCGAAGAAATGGTTGAATTGCCGTGGTATGATAAAAATTCAATATACCGGAAAACAAAATGGCCAATCGATTCAAAACGGTTTTATTGCTGGGCGTTTTAACCGGCATCATTCTTTTCATCGGAAGCCTCTGGGGAGAACAGGGTCTGACGATCGCACTGGTATTCTCAATAGTCATGAATTTCGGAAGCTACTTTTTCTCCGACAAAATCGCATTGAGAATGCACCGGGCCCAGCCGGTAACACGGGAGCAGGCTCCTGAAATATACAGGATCATGGATTTCCTGTGTGCCAGTACCGGCATGCCGATGCCAAAATTATATATAATCCCGAGCGATTCGCCGAACGCATTTGCCACGGGGCGGAACCCCCAACACGCATCCGTCGCGGTTACTCAGGGAGCCTTGCGTCTCCTGAACAGAGAGGAACTCACCGGCGTCCTGGCGCACGAACTCGCCCACGTACAAAACAGGGACATCCTTATCAGCAGCATTGCGGCAACAATGGCCGGAGCCATTATGTGGATCTCCCATATGGCCCGTTTCGCGGCCATTTTTGGCGGCGGCAGAGATTCCGACGACGAGGGAGGCGGGCTGGTTGGTTTTTTGCTGATGATCATCGTCGCGCCCATTGCGGCTTTGCTGATCCAGCTCTATATATCCCGGACGCGGGAATACCTGGCGGATGCCAGCGGCGCAGCAGCTGCCGGCAGTCCCAACGGGTTGGCCTCCGCGCTGCAGAAGCTGGAAAATTACTCCAAGCGAATTCCGATGGAAGCCTCCCCGAGTACGGCGCATATGTTCATCATGCATCCCTTCTCGGGCCGCGCTCTGATGAATCTTTTCAGCACTCATCCACCGACGCAGAAACGCATACAGAAACTTCTGGGCGGTCGTTAGTTACGATTCCCGTTCATTACTCAGGATGCAAAAATGGAAAATCAGCCGAAAACTTCAAAAACAGAGTCCGGAGCCCCGGAATTTCAGGTTGTCGACAAAAGACAGTTTCTGGACCTCGATAATCTCGATCTAGGAAAGGTTGAAGAAAAACCGAGGTACCCCGCTTTTGTAGAGGAATTGATGGCACGAACCGCCGAGACGGAACGAAAATTCGAAGAGAAAAAAAAGCAGATCGACGAGGAAATCGCCCGCACCAAGTCCAGGCTGGAGGCCGATTACGAACGCCGGCTGGAACTGGAAAAGCATAAAATAATGCTGCCGTTTCTGGAAGTTATGGACAACCTCCAGCGTGCCCTTGAAGCCGCCCCGCAGACCGGATCGATTGAAAGCCTTCTGGAAGGTGTACAGATGACGGCGGAGCAGTTCCGTGCAAAGCTCCAGGCGATCGGGATTGAAGCGATCNNGTCCGGGTCGGCCATCACGAATAACGCACATCATTTCATTTCTCCATTCAAAAAAACGCAGTTGTGGTAGTATCATAGCGCATAAATTATGGACCGCGTCTGACCGGCCTCAGACAGTGGATTTTGGTGGCAGGCATAGAAAAAGAGGATCCGCATTCCCATGGCGATTAAGGTACTGACCAAGAATATGGATGTTGAAAATCTTCAACAGATCGATGTTTACGAATCCCTGGGGGGGTACCGGAACCTTGCGAAAGCGCTGAAAGAATGCACCCCCGATTTCATCGTCGAAGCGGTCAAGAAATCCGGCTTGCGTGGTCGGGGCGGAGCGGGATTTCCGACAGGGATGAAATGGGGCTTTGTTCCAAAGGACAGCGGCAAACCGATCTACCTCTGCGTCAATGCGGACGAAAGCGAACCGGGGACATTCAAGGACCGGTTAATAATTGAAAAAGATCCCCATCAACTGATAGAGGGTATCATTATTTCCGCCTATGCGCTCTCGTGCCACCGGGCCTTCATATATATCCGCGGAGAATTTGTTTACGGCGCCGGCGTACTGGACAGGGCGATCGAACAGGCCAAGAGAAAGGGCTATCTCGGTAAAAACATCCTGGATTCCGGGTTTGACCTGGAGCTCTCGGTGCATCGCGGTGCAGGCGCCTACATTTGCGGAGAAGAAACAGCGCTGCTGGAATCGATTGAGGGAAAACGCGGCCACCCGCGCCTAAAGCCTCCATTCCCCGCCGTCGTCGGTCTCTATGGAGCCCCGACGGTCATCAATAACGTGGAAACTATTGCGAACGTCCCGCATATTATCGAGAACGGCGCCGAATGGTACGCTTCGATAGGGACCGAACGGAATACTGGAACGCGCCTGTTCGGCGTCAGCGGCCATGTGAAAAAACGCGGCGTGTACGAACTCCCGATGGGCGTTACTTTAAAGGAGCTGATTTACGATCACTGCGGCGGAATGCGTGACGGCCACGAGCTTAAAGCCATCGTACCCGGAGGCTCGTCCGTTCCCGTGATGACCCCCGATCAAATCGACGTACCGCTGGACTTCGATTCCGTCGCCAAAGCCGGCAGCATGCTGGGATCCGCCGGGGTCATCGTGATGGACGATTCCACATGCATGGTAAAGGCTGCCAGGGTTCTGGCGAAATTTTACGCCGAAGAATCCTGCGGCCAATGTTCCCAATGCCGGGAAGGAACAGAGTGGCTGTACCGCATCCTGACCCGGATTGAAAACGGCAACGGCAGGGCGGGCGAACTGGAGTTGATGCTCGACATCTGCGCCAACATGAAAGGGAAAACCATCTGCCCGCTTTCGGATGCCGCCGCCATGCCGATTGAAAGCTACATTCAAAGATTCTACGACGAATTCGCGGCCCACATCCAGGAGCAGCGCTGCGTCGTAGCCTAAACAATATGCCTCGCACGACAAAATGAAAAACGAACGCGAACCGGCCTACGCCGGGCAATTTTATCCGGGAGATCCGGAGACACTTCGCGAAACCGTACAATCCTTTTTCCAGGACACCGATTCCCTTCTGCAAGCCAAAGCCGTCGTTGTGCCGCATGCGGGGTATATTTATTCCGGTTCGGTAACGGGCAAAGTATTGTCGGCGGTTGAAGTGCCCCACCGGACCATTCTTCTGGGACCGAGCCATACCGGGTTGGGAGAAACGCTGGCTCTTTCGCCCGACACAGCCTGGCATTCCCCTTTGGGAACATTATCCATTGACACCGGGCTCAACCGGAGGCTTCTGGAAGCCTGTCCCGGGCTGCGCGAAGATACAATCGCACACCTCCGAGAGCATTCCCTCGAGGTCCAGATCCCGTTCCTGCAGATGATCCAGCCGGATTGCCGGATCTCGGCCATCTGTATCGGCACTGCGGATTACGCATCCCTGGAGGCGCTCGGCCATGGTCTTGCCAAAGCGATCCGTTCGACGGATTCCCCTGTTCTGTTGCTGGCAAGCTCGGACATGACGCACTACGAATCGGCCGAAACGGCAGCCCGCAAGGACAAACTGGCCATTGACCGCATACTGGAAATGGATCCGCGCGGGCTGTACCGCACCGTAATGGAAAACAACATCACCATGTGCGGCTTCGCCCCCGCGATATCGGTGCTTATCGCCTGCCTCGACATGGAAGCCTCCACCGCCCGCCTGATCGACTACACCAACTCCGGCGAAGCAAGCGGCGATTACCGGCAGGTTGTGGCTTACGCAGGTATTGCAATAGAGTAATGCCGTTCTCCGTTCAAGGTTCCCCGTATCCTGTTATATACAACCGTTGTAAAATAAATTTTCCTTCTTATGAATTTCGAGGTTATGGTGACTGTCACCGAAATAAGGAGAATTTATGAAGCTGCTATTAAAAGCGCTTATAATCCAAATATTCTTTTTAACAGCAATTGTCGCTAAAACAACAGAGGATGTAGAGTTTCGAAGAGATGCTATCGAAGCTGCGAAGGAAAGAGCAGTTGGTTATCGTAGAATTTCATTTATTAATCTAATTTCCAATCCAAAAGCTTTTCACAATAAAAAAATAATGATTTCCGGTTATACCCATTTCAGATTTGAGGATTTTGCTTTATACATGTCAAAACACGATGCTGATTATTTAAATGCAGAAAATGCTGTATGGCTTGTTCTTGATCCTGAAGCAGGGATTATTGCCGTTGGTTCAAGATATGTTCAAGTAATAGGTGTTTTTGATTATGAAGGTACAGGGCACATGGGTGCTTTTATTGGAACAATAAAAGTTGAAAAATTTCTTGAAGCAAGACAATGGTACGATGGCGAAACTGAGTTGTGGGACCCTATTGAAGGAAAAGGATATCAAAGAAAAAACAGATAGTATGCCCATCCCTCATTTCATTACGGACAATCCCCCTAAAAACCCACTTAGAAACCTACTTATATGCAGCCGTTTTCATTTGATGGGCGTGGCAGATGGCGACGGCCAGTGCGTCGGCGGCGTCATCCGGGGTAGGAATTTCGGGAAGCTTGAGAAGCAACTGGACCATTGCCTGGACCTGGGCTTTTTCCGCCCGGCCATATCCGACCACGGCGTTTTTGACCTCAAGCGGTGAGTATTCGTAGACAGGAAGCTTCTTTTGCGCCGCGATCAGCAGGGGGATTCCGCGCGCGTGGCCCAGCTTCAGGGCCGACTGGACATTTGTGGCGTAAAAAACATCCTCAATGGCCACGATATCAGCCTTTTCTCTTTCAAGAATACTATTCAGTTCATTATAGATATTCAGAAGGCGTTCATGGAAAGGTCTGCGGGAAAGGGTCTTGATTGCTCCGTAGAGCACGGCTCTGTGCATTGAACCATCCGTTTCAATGATGCCATAGCCGGTCGTTCCGCTGCCGGGATCCACTCCCAATATACGAATCACCCAATAGCCCCATAGGAAGTGCGGGTTAATCTTCGCCGAGCTCCGACTCATCCACGTCAAAATTGGACCATACATACTGGATATCCTCATGGTCTTCCAGTGCTTCCATGAGCTTCAGCATGGTC
>DKBB01000013.1 GCA_002451015.1 Acidobacteria bacterium UBA6911 | reverse complement strand
TAAAGAAATATCCGGCATGCAGCTTGAAGCCCTGATGCGAAACGTCGGTTCCGCTCTCGATACGGTTGTCGCTCTGGGAAAAAACATATCCCAGGAAGTACTGATCATAGCGGCGAACCTCGACGATCCCGGCCGTTTGTCCGATCTGGTCGCTTCGAACCTGTCGCTGAAACTGGAGGAAGCCCAGGAGATTCTCTCCATCCTGGACACTTCAAAGAGACTGCAGCGTGTCCACGAGTTCCTTACACGGGAAATCGAACTGCTGACCGTTCAAAAGCAAATCGACACCAAAGCAAAGGACGAGATTGATAAAGGGCAACGGGAATACTTCCTGAGGCAGCAGTTGAAAGCGATTCAAAGCCAGTTGGGGGAAGGGAACCAGCTTGCGGAAGAAATCCGGCAATACATAATAAAGGCGAATGAAGCGAATATGCCGCGGGAGGCGCGTGAGGAATTCGACCGTCAGGTTCGTCGACTGGAGCATATGGTCCCCGACCTGGCGGAAGCCGCGACGGTTCGAACCTACCTGGACTGGATGATCGCCCTTCCCTGGAAGGTTCAGACGGAGGACAACCTGAATCTGAAGGAAGCACGCCGGATTCTGGACCAAGATCATTACGGATTGAAAAAGGTCAAAGAGAGGATCCTCGAACACCTCGCCGTAAGAAAACTCAAGCAGGACAGCAAGAGCCCGATCCTCTGCTTCGTCGGCCCTCCCGGAACAGGCAAAACTTCCCTGGGGAAATCGATCGCCCGGGCGCTGGGAAAATCCTTCGTCCATTTAAGCCTGGGAGGCGTCCACGATGAAGCCGAAATCCGGGGCCACCGAAGGACCTACGTGGGTGCGATGCCGGGCAGGATCATTCAGGGAATACACCAGGCGAAATTCAATAATCCTGTTTTTATGATGGACGAGGTGGACAAGCTCGGAGCCACGTTTAGGGGCGATCCTTCCTCCGCGTTGCTGGAAGTCCTCGACCCGGAACAGAATAATACTTTTCGGGACAATTACCTCGGAGTTTCCTTCGATCTTTCCAAGGTCCTGTTCATAACCACGGCCAATATGATGGATACGATTCAGCCTGCATTCCGGGACCGGATGGAGGTGATTTACCTGACAGGCTACACGGAGGAGGAAAAGGCCGTTATCGCCCAGCGACATATCCTTCCCAAACAGGTAGACGCCCATGGCCTGACCCGCAAGGATCTGTCCATCCCGGAACCCATTGTCCGTTCCATTATCCGCGGGTATACCCGTGAAGCGGGCCTGAGAAATCTCGAGCGCCAGATTGCGGCGATATGCCGTA
This sequence comes from Acidobacteria bacterium UBA6911, assembly GCA_002451015.1. Taxonomy (GTDB): domain Bacteria; phylum Acidobacteriota; class UBA6911; order UBA6911; family UBA6911; genus UBA6911. The sequence continues at coordinate 10,998 of DKBB01000013.1, read as the reverse complement.
AAGTCACGATGAGAATCGCGCAGGGGCGCCGCAAACCTGTCGTCATGACAGCCGCCAAACTCAGAAATTTTTTAGGCACTCCGGCAAACATACCGGAAGAACGTCTTTTAAACGACCAGGTCGGAATCGTCACGGGGCTGGCCTGGACGCCGGCAGGCGGGGAAATCCTGTTCATTGAGGCACAGGCGATGAACGGCAAGGGAAATTTGATCCTAACAGGGCAAATGGGGGATGTCATGAAAGAATCGGCCTATGCCGCCCTCAGCTATGCACGCGCCCACGCAAAACAGTATGGAATCCCTGAAGACTACTTCTCCATCCACGATTTTCATATTCATATTCCGGAAGGTTCCATTCCGAAAGACGGTCCCTCCGCCGGCATCGCCCTTGTTTCGGCTTTAATTTCAGCATGTACGGGATTTCCGGTGCATCGAAACATCGCCATGACCGGGGAAATCACCCTCAGGGGCGCCGTCCTTCCTGTCGGAGGAATCAAGGAAAAAATTCTTGCGGCTCATCGCAACGGAGTGCTCACGGTGATGCTTCCCGGCCGGAATAAGAAGGACCTGCAGGAAATTTCCCGGCAATTGCCGGGTGAAATGAAAATCATTTTCGTTCACAAGATTATGGACGCACTCCGACGGGCGCTTATAAGGGATTGAAAAATACAGATTGAAGATTGAAGCTGATTTGAGAGGCTGCCTGGTTGGGAAAATCGGTGCGGGTGCGTATCGGGATGGTATGGATTTAATTTCCCGTCATAGGCTTCTGTTCCTATGGAATCCCTGACAGCCCGCGGCAGACAACACCAATCCAACAAGACCGTTTTTAACCTTGAATTTAGCTATGTCGAAAAAAAACACCCTGCCGACCAGTGAAAATGAAATTCTCCGGCTGCTGCAGGATCGGTCCCCTGATAAAAGCAAGTTCCTAAAAAAAGGAATCGGGGATGACGCTGCGGTGTTCTGCCCCAGAAACGCCGCGGAGTACTGGCTGGTCACTACGGATATGCTGGCGGAAAACATCGATTTCCGATGCGAGTGGACAATCCCCCGCCAACTGGGCCGCAAATCAATTTCCGTGAATTTAAGCGATCTGGCCGCGATGGGAGGCCGTCCCCGTTTTTTCACGGTTTCCCTCGGGCTGCCTTCGGTAATTTCCAGGCGCTGGATTATGGAATTCTACAGGGGTTTGATCGAGCGGGGCGACATGCATGGGGCACTGTTGATCGGCGGAGACCTCTCATGCTCGGAAAGCGGCATTATAATTTCCATCACGGCTATAGGCGAATCGGTCGGGCGTAAAGTGCTCTATCGCTCCGGCGGCCGGGATGGAGACGCCCTTTACGTAACCGGGATATTGGGTCGGTCGGCTGCCGGTCTCCGGCTTTTATACAGGGGTTGCCTGCAACCGCGCACCCGATCCCAGCGGGAAGCACTTAGGTCCCACCGCCAACCGGATCCCCGTTGTGCCGTCGGAATGTGGCTGGCGCAATCCGGAATGGTCCGTTGTATGATGGATCTTAGCGACGGGCTTTCCGTCGATCTTCCGCGCATGTGCGCCGCTAGCGGTGTCGGGGCGGAAATCGACACCGCCAGGCTTCCCTTATTCACGGATGCAACGGCATGGGATTTGGACCCGGTTGCCCTTGCGCTTCACGGAGGAGAGGATTTTGAGCTGCTTTTTGCCGTGCCCGAGTCAAAAACGGCTCTTTTGGAAAAAACGTATCCGCACGATCTGCCAAAAATTACCAGAATAGGTAAAATGATCCGCGGCAGAAGGAACCTGTGGGTGCACCACGATGGGAAAAACCGCCGAAGATTAAAAGAGGGTGGATACGATCATTTTCGACGACATTGCGTCGAAAATGAGGGGGCTATCGTACGGGAAGGTTACGGAAAGAACGATCAATGACTGGAACTATCCAATGAAAGAGGACACGCCAACTTCCGATACTTCACTACGGGATCTGGAGGATCTCCTGGGATATCGCTTTGAACATCGGTCCCTGCTGGTACAGGCTTTGACCCATCGGTCTTTCGTCAATGATCCTGGAGGGACCGGCGATTCTCGCGGAATTGAGGAACCCGGCAGGGAAAATCTAAAAAACAATGAATCCCTGGAATTTCTGGGGGACTCGGTACTGGGATTTATTATCAGTGCGCGCATATTCCAGCTTTACCCGGATCTCAATGAAGGGGAATTAAGTAAGATCAAGGCCTACCTTGTGAGCGCGGCCAATCTCGTTCTGCTGGCAAAGGGAATCCGGCTGGGGGATTTTATCTACCTTAGCCGTGGAGAGGAAAAAACCGGTGGCAGAAAGAAACGCGCTATTATAGTCGATACCTATGAGGCAATCATCGGAGCCATTTACCTGGACGGAGGCGTGGAAGCAGCCTCGGATTTTATCGAACGCCAGATTCATTCCTTCCTGCAGGCTCTGGATATCAAGCAATTGACCTACGGGGATTTCAAATCCTCGCTGCAGGAATACCTGCATAACCTCGGACACCCGGAACCGGTCTATTGCGTCGTGGACGAACTGGGTCCGGACCACAAGAAAACTTTCGTGATCCAGGTTCTTATCGATGACAAAGTTGTCGCCGAAGCATCGGGTAAAACCAAAAAAGAGGCACAACAATCCGCTGCACGCCTCGCGCTTGAAAAAATAAAGCAGTAGGCGGATTGGCTAACCTCCGGCTTCGATGGATTGAGCTTTCTCTGATTACCGGGACACGGGTCAGAAGTCAGAAAAATGATGCAAATTCATATTTTGTAAAATCACGGTAAAAATTAAAACTTTTTACTTTCTTCTCTTTTATTAATTAAGGCTCCCGGCATGCATACAGCCCTATTGTGGGCACGTCTTCAGCAAAACAAAAAATCAGCATTAATCTGGAGTCGCAGACCAGGAAAAAGGACGCGGAATATTTGCATATCGATTATGCCGACAAGTTTTTTTCTATTTCCTCAAGCAGCTTTTTAGCTTCCGGGTGATCCGGATCCCAACGTATCAGCTCCTTGTGCATCGAAGCCGCCTTCCGTGGCAGACGAACCTTCAAGTAAAGCTTTACCAGAGCAACAAGGCTGTTGGACGGTATGGTTTCCAGCTCGATGGCTTTCAGCAGGTGCTGTTCCGCAACTTTATACATCCCGGGGACTTCCGATTCTGCCAAACCGAGATAATAATTGTAGCCCGCATTCTCGGGACGGAGGTAGACACAACTTTTCAATTCTTTGACAGCCTTTTCAAACTCCCCATATCTCAAAGACCTGCAGCCATGACGGAACAGGGCGTCGATCATTTCTCCCTCGTCGGTGTCGGCTGATTTTTTCGATTTTAAAGCCGCTTCCACCTCGCTATTCCGGGAGAGTCTCCCTTTATCGTACAGGGAGCGTAAATCGGGATCTTTCAGCGTCTGATAGGCTTTATTGACGAAGGAGAACACCTGTTCCACCTGCCGTCGAAGGTCGTCCGAATACTCTAAGGACTGGAAACGATCCGGATGGTACCGCTTGGCCATAGCGTGATAAGCCGCCTGGGCTTCATCCGGACTGGCATCCGGCGCAATCGACAATATCTCGTAGAGGCTGGCGTTTTGAAAACGCAGCAGCATCTCCTCTATCAGCATTTCGGCTGTATCGGTAGCATCGGGTTCCGTCCTCTCGGAAGACGGAACCCCCCGGGGCTTTTCCGGTATGATCAGACCCAGGAGGTAAAGCCGCAAAAACACCTCTTCAGGAGCGGTTTCATCTCGGCAGGAAATCAGGGACAGGAATTCCTTTGCCGGAATTTCACCCTGCGCCCGGTTATACGCAAACGATTCCGTATCATCCAGAGGAAATCCCATTCTTTTCTCAGCAGTGGCCGCAACTACCGTAATCGTTCCATCCAGAAATCCCGAAGGGGCCGTCACAAGGCGTTTTGAAACGGCGCGGCGCGCGGAAGAAACGAGCATTTCCGCAATATTCAGACCTAAATGTCTCCTGTTTTTTATTAAATCCTCACCCGGGAAGAACCGCATGTCGAAATCTCCCCACCCCAGCAGGGTGGACAGGACAACGATCACCTGTGCATGCAAACCCTTATGGACGGATTCTTCGTCCGAACGGTTCAAAGCCGCTATGGCCTCTTCGGCGTTTTTCCCTGATTTCATCTGGGAGATGATTTCGCGCAGGTCGGATTGTTTCAGAAGCCCCATCGAAACCATGATGCGGGCAAGGTGCTCATCCGGCTGGCTGCTCTCGGCAAAAGAAATGGTTCCGTTTTTCAGTATTAACTGCTTTTTCAGGGAAGCGTTCTGAGCTCTGAACACTCCGCTCCGGCCCTTGTCGGCCAGACTTAGCAAAACCTCCGGAAGCTTTGAATAGACAGCCATAATATCCACCGAGGTATCTCTTATCGGCGCAACGGAATGCGCTCTAATAAGAACCGGATCCGAGGGAATATTTCTTTTCTCCGGCCCTTATCGGGACCGGCAGCGTATTTTCCTCCGGGGGGAAGGGGCAACTGTAGTCATCATTATACGCACAGAAGGGATTGTAGGCACGGTTGAAGTCCAGTTCATAGATTCCCGAAGTGTTTTCGGCCAAATCTATATACCTCCCGGGAGCGTACGTTTCACTCCCGGACGTGGCGTCACGAAAAGGGACGAAAAGGTTGGGGCCCTTGCTACTCGCAACATCTTCAAGCCTGTATACCTGCAGCCGGCAGGTTTGACCCTCGACGACGAACTCGAAATATCCGTAACGCAGTCCACTGCGGATTTCTCCCGTGTTGGTACCCAGCCTTACCTGCTTTGGCCGGGAATATCGATTCAACCGCACCGAAAACTTCAAATCCTCATTGACCGGATAGTATTCCAGTTTTTGGAAGGAGTTCCGATCTTTCTCCGGGATGGGAGAATCCGGGATCGATCGAAACGCTTCATCCCTGGCCTCTCTTTGGGAAACAATCGGATCCTCCTTTTTTACAGTTACTTCTGAATTGCCTTCATGTCTGGAACACGCAGGTCCCAGCATCACCGGCAGGATCAATACAGGGACTGTAAACATTCGGCACAGGGACCGGAATTTCATTCTCAACACAACCCTCCCGGAATAAAACGAAGCATCCTTCACAGGCCGTAAATCCGAGGCTCATCATAACATGGTTTGAAACCATGTAATTATGTTCTAAAAACCAAATTTTCATTATCACGCAGCAAGAGTTGTCCTTCAATACCGCAATTTTTTCCTCATAAAGCGGGAACCATATCGGGCAATATCCGTAAGCATAAGTAAAACTACCCGTTAAATCGGGTATTACTTCTACCGCGGAGGGAGCAGAGTCCATCTACCCCCTCCGCAATCCATTTTTACGGAATCCATCACACTAATGAGAGCGCCCGATGCAATAGAATTAACCCACAATGTTACGAAATTTCCGGAAATGCCGATGAGGGAAAGGAAGCGTATGCAATCGGCAGAATTGCATTAAGGGATGGATTCTAAAATGGAATTGACACCCCTAGGAGCTTTAGGTAGTCTTCAATCACTAATTATAGCCTAGGAGAGATCTATGCCCTCCGAACGAGATTATGCAGAACGCCTTCGGGAACAAGCTTATAAAACACTCTCGCCTCAGATCAACGATCTGGAACAGGAGCTGAAAGAATTCAGCAGCTCCCTTTCGTCCGGAATCTATCAAATTGAACGTAAGCTCGAAGCCATCAGCCAGATAGAACTGCCTACAACGAAAGTCGTTCTGGATGAAATAATACAGGAAGTAGTCCGCCAGAAGGATCATGAAGAAAAATCTCTCGTTCTTTTCACCCGCGATTTNNACCGTTTCTTTCCGCGGATTGCACTTTTCACCCTTCGGAATAACCATTTTTTCGGATGGTCCTCCAGGGGATATTCCGAAGAAACAGCCCGGAACATAGCAGACTTTTCATTCCACTGCTCCGAATGCCCTCAATTCCAGGAAGTCCTTGAAAGCGAAGATATTACAACGGATCCCGATCTATCCGGCAGCAGCGCTCTGAGTTTTTTGCAGGAGGAATCTGCCGGAACATCCCATCTGGTCCCGTTGCATGTGATGCAGCGCCCCGTTGCCATCCTGTTTGTGGAAGGCGCCGATGAAGCAACCTCCACGCCCAACGCTCTTTCTATTCTGACGAACCTGACAGAGCTTCGCCTTGAAAATATCGCTCTTAAAATACTCTATGCCTTGACCGAAGGAAAAACAGCCACGGAACCGGAGTCTCCTGCAGAAGCCGAACAGCCCGAAGAAGCGGCGTTTTCGGACCTTGCCGAAGANNAGAAGCCGAACAGCCGGAAGAAGCAGCGTTTTCAGAACCTGCCGAAAAGCCCGAACAGCCGGAAGAAACAGTATCGGAAGCCGATGAAGAAAAACTTCACTCGGACGCTAAAAAATTCGCTCGTCTGGTGGTTTCCGAAATAAAGCTTTACAACGAAAATACTGTTCTGGAAGGCCGGGAAAACCACGATCTATACCTGAGATTAAAAGGGGATATCGACAAAAGCCGTGAGATGTATGAGAGCCGCATTTCGCCCTTCGTTTCGCGAAAAATTGATTACTTCCACGACGAGATCGTTCGTACACTCGGCGACAACGACGCCGCCACACTTGGCAGTGATTACCCGGGGCCTCGGGTCGAAAGCTAGTGTCCTGTCACAGGGTTCCGGTCGCTTCGCTTACACGAGGCGGCGCAGGTGGGCTTGGATACAAGGCGCACGACGGAGCGCCCCGCAGTCATGCTTGGCAGTATGCCGAGGAGCCCGAGGTGAGCGCGCCCAGTTTATGCCTTGAATAAATTGGGTACGCAGTAGACAAGTCCAGATCCGTCGCCGCAGTAGAAACCTTGTGAGAAATGCGGGTTGGCTTATATCAATTTCCGGACCCTGCGCGCCGGCTATGAATGTGCTGGATAAACGTATTGTTACTATGTAAGAATTGAAGCATTGAGTCCTACAGCGTAAAGAGCTCCACCCGTTTTTGACTGGCCGGTATTTCTCACGAGAATTCCCAGCAAGGCGGTCGTGTATTAAAGCCACGCATAGATGGCCGGAGCATAACGTCAGGTCGCCCAATCCGATGGAGAAACGTAGCGACACAGCAGGATGAGCCAAATTTAAAATGGACCCGATTTTGTGTGGAATGAATCCTCTCCGGAAGAAGATCGAGATCTTGTCGCCCGATGCCAGGAAGGAGATCGCCTTGCATTTGAAGAGCTGGTACGGAGGTACCAGAAGCCGGTATTAAACCTTGTCTATCACTACATGGGCTACAGGAGCGAGGTCGAGGACATCGCTCAAAAAATTTTCATTAAAATTCATTTTTCCCTTCCGAAGTTCGATATCGAACGGCCCTTTTTCCCCTGGTTGTATCGAATCGCCATCAATCAATGTTATGACGAGCTGAGGCGCATCAGGCGCAGAAAGACCTACACCTTCAGCGAACTGAACCTGGAGGATGCGGCCAGTATAGAAAGAATACTCGTCCATACTGAATCCGCCGGCATTCCCGATCAAAATCAGGCGGAGATACAGGCACTGCTGCACAAGATACTGGCTCAGCTTCCGGACAACCAGCGCAAAGTCATCGTCCTTCGGGACATCGAAGGGATTCCCTATAACGAGATAGCCGCTATATTGAAATGTACGGAACAGGCCGCCCGTTTGAAAGTATTCCGTGCCCGGAACAGGCTGAAAAAAATTCTGGAAAAAGTCCTGCCCGAATCCGGCATGAAATATCGCAAGAAATGATCTTTGCTCCGGTTGGGATTATTACTGGGACAAGCAGCCAGACAAATGATATAATTTCCTATTTTGTAAAATTAAGTTGAAAATTATAACCTTTTTACTTTCTTCTCTTTTATTTATTTAAGGCTCCCGGCAATGATTTTACCGTTCTGCATCCTGTAGAGGTAAAACTTGCCTTAGTCTATTTTTGCGTGACAGTTCGCAAAGCATCCCAAAAACCGGGAAAACTCACATCCGCGCATTCGGCTTCGTATATGCGTGTTTCCCCTTCCGCAGACAACCCGGCCACCGCAAAAGCCATGGCAATTCGATGATCCCCACGGGTATAAATGTCGGCACCGCGCAAACGCTGATTACCGGGGATATTCAGTCCGTCCGTCTTTTCCTCTAACGCTACACCCATCGAACGCAGGTTTGCAGCAATGGCTGCGATCCTGTCACTTTCCTTGATCCGAAGTTCCCCTGCATCGGATATTTCGACACCCCCTGCCGTCTGAGATCCCAGAACGGAAAGGACGGGAATTTCATCAATCAAGGCGGCCACACGATTCCCTCTGATCGGCGGTAAGTTTCCTTCAACAAGCTCAGGGCTATGGCGGACTCTAAGATCCCCTCTGGGCTCTCCGGCTTCCACTGTTTCATTTTCTATCGTGAGATCCAGTCCCGCCTCCAAAAGATAATCTAAAAGCTCACGCCGCCTGCCGTTCAGCCCCACACCCGTAAGGTTGAGATCGGCATTCGGAGCCAGGGCTGCCGCGACCAGGAAAAAAGCCGCTCCGGACAGGTCGCCCGGGATCGACAGGTTTCGGCCCCGCAGCTTTGGTCCCGGATCGACCTCGATCCAATCTCCGTCGAAACGGACCACCGCACCGAATTCCTTCAACGCAAGTTCGGTATGGTCTCGTGTCGGCACGGCTGCCTCAACCGCCGTAATACCGTTTCCATACAAACCCGCAAGCAGAACACAGGATTTTACCTGGGCACTGGCGACCGGCAGCACATAACGGATGCTCTTCAGGGATCCTCCCCGAATCTTTAAAGGAGGCAGGTCCTTTTCCCGGGATTCTATGGCGGCACCCATCTGTTGCAGAGGACGAATGATTCTTCCCATCGGCCGGTTGGAGAGGGAAGAATCCCCTGTAATGGATGACGTGAATGGATGACCGGCGAGGATTCCGGAAAGAAGCCGCATCGTCGTTCCGGAATTACCCGCATCGAGAAAACCGTCGGGAACCCGCAGCCCCCGCAGCCCGCGCCCAAGGAGTGTCACGGTATCCCCGCACTCTTCCATCTCCACTCCGAGGGACTGCAGGCAACCAAGAGTGCTGTGGCAATCCCGGCTGGAGGCGAAATGCCGGAGAACCGATGTTCCATCGGCAATGGCCGCCAGCATGGCATAGCGATGAGAAATGGATTTATCGCCTGGAAGATGGATCGTTCCGGAAATGGAATTCGAATAATTTACATTTTCAATCATATTCATTCACTCACGTGGTCTGCGTCCGATGCGCCCATGTACTCCAGAGCTGTTTTCTTAAGTTTCATAACCCGGTCGCGGAGGATCGCTGCCTTTTCAAACTCGAACTCTTTCGCGGCCTCCCGCATTTCCCTCTCAAGGCGTTCGATCTCCGCTTCCAGTTCCTTTGTGGAATTGTACCCGGCGGTTTCCTCCTCTATAACCGGTAATTCGTAATAATCTCCCTCGAAGAATCGAACCAGTTCGGGATCCAGCGGCTTGATAATGGATTGCGGTGTGATGCCATTTTCCTCATTGTAGCGTTGCTGCACCTGGCGGCGCCGGCTCGTCTCTTCGATAGCCAACTTCATGGAACCGGTCACAACATCGGCATACAAAATAGCCCTGCCGTTGATATGACGCGCAGCACGCCCCATGGTTTGTATCATGGAGGTAGTCGAGCGAAGAAATCCTTCCTTGTCTGCGTCCAGGATCGCCACAAGTGAGACCTCCGGAAGATCAAGCCCTTCCCGCAACAGGTTAATGCCGATAAGCGCGTCGAACTCCCCCGCCCGAAGAGACCGCAGGATCTTGATCCGGTCCAGAGTGTCCACTTCGGAATGCAGGTAACGGACTCTCATACCCAGCTCCGTATAGTATTCCGCAAGGTCCTCGGCCATCCTTTTTGTAAGGGTCGTTACCAGGACCCTCTCTTGCCGTTCGGCGCGGCAGCGGATCTCTTCCATCAGGTCATCCACCTGTCCGGCTACGGTCCGGATCTCGATAACCGGATCCGTGAGGCCGGTAGGCCGGACCAGTTGTTCCACTATCACTCCGCCGGACTTTGTCAGTTCGTAAGGCGCCGGGGTGGCGGAAACATAAATGACCTGGTTGACCCGGTTTTCGAACTCATCGAAGTTAAGGGGACGGTTATCCAGGGCTGAAGGAAGCCGGAATCCAAACTTCACCAAGTTCTCTTTACGCGACCTGTCTCCGTAATACATGCTCCGCACCTGGGGAATGGTGGCATGGCTTTCGTCCACGAAAAGCAGCCATTCTTTCGGCAGGTAGTCCAGCAATGTCGGCGGCGGTTCCCCGGGACGCCTTCCCGTCAAGTGCCGGGAATAATTCTCGATGCCCCGGCAGTACCCCAGTTCTTTCATCATTTCCAGATCGAACATCGTCCGCTGATGCAGTCGTGCGGCTTCCAGGATTTTGTTTTGCTGCTCCAGCCGGGTGCGCCATTCTTCCAGCTCGGCCCGGATATTGTTCATGGCAACAGACAACTGCTCCCGTGGCTGAACATAGTGCGATTTAGGGTAAATGGGAATGCGGTCGTGCTTTTTCAGCGTTCGGCCCGTAATCGGATCGATCTGCATAATGGAATCAATGGCATCCCCGAACATATCGATGCGGACGGCATAATCTTCATAAGACGGGAACACTTCCACGATATCTCCCCGAACCCGGAAAAATCCACGCTCCAGCCCGTAATCCTCCCTCGTATACTGCATCTCCACAAGGCGCCTCAGGATTTCATCCCGGGCAATCTGCTGTCCCTTTTCCAGGAAAAGAAGCATGCCGTAGTAAGCTTCCGGGGAGCCCAGTCCGTAGATACAGGAAACACTCGCCACAATGACACAATCCCGGCGTTCGAACAGCGAGCGGGTAGCGGAATGCCGCAACCGATCAATTTCGTCATTAATCAGCGCATCCTTTTCAATGTAGGTGTCGGTGGACGCGATGTAGGCTTCCGGCTGGTAGTAATCGTAGTA
>DKBB01000045.1 GCA_002451015.1 Acidobacteria bacterium UBA6911 | reverse complement strand
TACCCGGTCATTGTCGAGACTCGAGAATGCCTCCTGGAGGCCGGTATGAATGTTCGTGCCGCCGGCTGCAGTCAGCGCCATCACATTTTGTATTTCCATCTCGATATTTTCAGGGGTTGCGGCAACCCACCCGGGTGTCAGTTCACAGGCGGAGGTATTGAAGGCGATGATCCTGAAACGATCCTGCGGCCGCATCCCTCCGATTGCCATCTCAATGCCTCTGGCCAGGGTCTGGATTTTGCCGCCGCCCATACTGCCCGACCGGTCAAGAACATAAATATAATCCGCCCCCTGGTTCAAAGGTTTGAGGTCGATGCCGGGCGTCAGAACCATCATGAACGTTCCGGGTTCGGCAGCGTCGGCCCGATACGGGATAACCTCAATCCTTCCAGGCAGATTGTCGGCCAGCCTGTAGTAAAAAACGAAGTCTTTATTCAGGGCCGCCTCGTTTAGGACCATCTGTACGTTCCAGGTATCCTCATTTTCCCTGTTAATGGCAGCCGTGTTTTCATATCCGGGCACGCGAACATCGTTGACAGGGTGGGCCGATTTCAATGTCAGGTTGACGGAAAAGTCTCCCAGGACCTTCTCGTTGCGGGTCCAGAAACTTTCGGCCAGGTCGTCGGTGCCGCCGGACTCAAGAGGGTAGACGTATCGGCATACGCCGGTATCGATCTCCAACGGTTGATAGTATACAAACCGTACGACTGTCTCGCCTGATGCCGGGATCGGGTAGATGTAAAAATCAAACGTCTGGTACCCCTTCTTTTCTGCCTTTCCGACATCGTTCCCCTGGCGTTTCTCCTCTTCGTAGATTTCATCCGCCTGCTTTTTGGCAAGGACTTCACCGTTCAGGATTTTTTCGCCTGCCTGGATTGTCATCTCAGACAGGCTCGCACTCTTGGGAACGGGGAAGGAATAAATGCCTTCCAGGTCCACCGGATTGGGATTAAAAAATTTCTGCGTCACTTCCGTCCGGGCGAAACCGTTGTTAATCACTACATCGACATGGTGAGAGACTGTTTCAATCGACTGATCGGGCGATCCCTTCGGTGTCAGCGTCCCCGCCCCAAAGCAAAGCGAGGCGCTTAGCCCAACCGCCAGAAGAAGCGTCAATATTCCCGGTCCCCTGTGCAGGAACCAGCTTTTTAAACTTGCTTTTTCCTTAATTAAATTTTCCATCATCATGCCCTCCATATATTGGATTCATATTGGCGTAGGCACGCGGTGTTCCAGACAAANNTTATTTCATTGAATATATAAGCTTTACGGGATTATTGTCGTACTTTAAAAACAGCATGCGTGTTCGTCGCATGCATGCAGGCTATACATAATTTGTACGGCAAACTGTCTTTATGTATTTTACGGGGATTGATGCGGCAGATTTGCGGATAGCAAGATTTCGGAGGTCTGCTTCAGCACATACTGGCGGTTTTTGGAAATGGAATCTCGAACCGGGTCATACAACCGGCAAGTGCAGAAGTCGGGGCCGCCATGAAATACAGTTGAAAATTCCCCGTGTGATCACGAAGCGGCGGGAAAATGACTCAATGCGATCCAGATGGAGACTATGATAAGAATGGATGCAGCCAGGCGAAGCATGTATACCTTTTTGCTTTGCGTTTCCAGTATGGTGCTGCCGCGATGAGTCAGAAACGCACTGATAAGCACGATGAAAATTCCCCGGGTCGACTGCAGTATATTGGGAATCACCACGCCATTGTCCATCTCCAGCAGGATCACATAAAGCAGTGTCGCTGCAATAATGGATACCCCGGCACAAATGCTGAGCCCGAGATCCATGCCTTTCAATAGAAGCGGCACCTTCTTTTTCCTGATATAGGAAATGACGGAAAGGGAAAGGACGCCGACAACAAAGTTGTAGCAGATCATGAAATTAAAGGAGTCNNTTCAGCGGAAATTTACTGGTTCCGCCTTTTGACGGAGAGTAGCCGAGCAGGGCGATCGAAATTGCCACTAAAACAACGGCTATATAGACCTGCCAGCTGTGTTTTTCGCCAAGCATGGGAATCGCCAGAAGACCTGCAAAAATTACCTTGCTTCCCATAATCGGCATCACACTGGAAACATCCCCGTAGTGAAGAGCCATGTATAAAAAAAGATAGGCGGCAGTGCAGGTTATGCATGACGTCAGAAGCGGCGTCCATCCGGCAGGAGAAGGAAATTGCGGTGTGATAAAAATCCACAGCAACGGTGTTACTAGCGCCTGGATAAGGTTGATATAAAGAAATAAAAGAAACGGCTCCTTTATTCTGTTTTTGAGGAGCGCTTTCGAGAACGCGGAATAGATGCTGTGCGCAAAACCTGAAGACAGGCCCACGAGTAAAAAGACGATGTTCATAGTCGGTATTCCGCCTGTTCAGGTGGAAATAAAAACGAACCGCGGGTAATTGGTGACAGGCTAGAATTTCACTAATTTCACTTGGTGCTTTCTTAATTCCAGAATTACCTGGAAATTAGTGAAATTCTAGCCTGTCACCAATTACCTAAAAAACGGGCTCCTGAGTATCCATACCCAGGAGCCCGCAGTAGAGCTATGCTTGCCCGGCGCGGGAACTTTCTTCCTGCGGCGGGTAAGGATTATAACCGGCTATTTGGAAAATTCAGGTTTTCTCTTTTCCATGAATGCCATAACTCCTTCCTTGCAATCCGCGGCGCAGGAGATGTCGCCGGCTCCTACATAAGCGATCTCCAGAGCTTCAGCAAGCGTTTTGGCCTTGGCAGCCTTGTTGATGATCCCGCCGATGATTCCGAGGATTTCCTTACTGAGCGGAAGGTCTCCTGCCTTCGGATCGTCCGGCACGACGAATTCGGGAATCTGAGCCGGGCCGTCAGCGATCCTGGGGATATTCCCCTGGAGACGGTTCACCTCGG
>DKBB01000210.1 GCA_002451015.1 Acidobacteria bacterium UBA6911 | reverse complement strand
AGGGGCGTGGATATTACGGCCCAGTCGCCGGGGACAAGGTCAAGCTTTGCCGCGGTTGACGTATGAATCGTGACAAGGGGGTCCGGATTTTTTAAGCGGGCGTTTTCGATCTGCCGCTGTTCGGAATGGTACATGGGCATGAAACGGCTCCCCGTTATGAGAATAAAGGGATAATCCTTCGCTAAGTCGGGACTTCCCAAAGGGCTCCAGACCGGTTCGCGGTAAACCGGAAGGGGCGAAAGGTTCAGCTCCTCAAAAATCGAGGATCGAAGCTCCACCTTGCCCGAAGGCGTGCCGAACCCGTACTTCTCGTACCGGCGGTACTCCCTTTCGCCGAAAATTCCGTACTGTCCGGCAAATTCCTTGAACGTCAATCCTAAAGGCTCCAGGCAGTGATCGTAAACCTGTTCCACCGTTTCCCAGGGCCAGTGCGCTTCCTGCCCGAGACGGATACCAAGGCCACGGTAGAAATCATAGCTGTTGCGGCGATCGTAAAGGGGTGCAATCCCCTGGGGACAGGCCATGCAGAATCCTCCGGTCAGCCAGAGTTCCGGCTGCTCCACGGTTGAAGAGGCCGGAAACACATAATCGGCAAGAGCGGCGGACGGAGTCAGGTAATATTCCATGACCACATAGAGCTGAAGGGATTTCAATGCGTCAAAAACATGTCTTGTGTTGGGAAAGGAAAGAAGCGGGTTGCTTGCNNTGCCATGCCTCCGGGGCGGCCACGTAACCGGTGGGCAGTTTTTTGTTGGCCGCCTGGTTTCTCTCCCATCCGGGAAATCCGAAAAATGGATACTGATCGGCTCCGAGCTGTTTGATCCGCTGGCTTTCTGGTATGGCGTCATTCATCTCAAGGTGTTCCCAGTCGATGATTTTCCCGATGTCCCCGGCTATGCTGAAAATCTCGCCCCCGGGGATTTCCAGATTACCGGTGATGGCCCGGAGAATGGCCCGGCCGCGGGCGCACTGGGTTGCATTGACACCCTGTTTATGAAAGCCGTAACCGAAGGGAATAACGGCAGGTTTTGCGTTGGCATACATGCGTGCGGATTTTATGACGAGTTCTGCCGGTATGCCGGTGATCTCCGATACTTTTTCAGGCGTATAGGATTCGGCAGCCGCCTTCATCTCCTCAAAGCCCAGGGTCCAGTTCTCCACAAAGTCATGATCGTAGAGGTCTTCCTCGATAATCAGACGGATCCAGCCCAGCATCAGGACGATATCCGTGCCGGGCCGGACCTGGAGCCAGAGATCCGCCATCTCAGCCTCTTTTGTGCGTCTGGGATCGATGACAATCAATTCAACTCCCTGCTTTTTGGCACGGATCAGCTGGGGGTAGAGACCAATGGGTTGGGAATTAGATGGGTTGCTGCCCCAGATGACAATGCAGGCAGCCCCCATAACCGGACTCATGACCATGCCGCCGTAGGTGGCGTACTCGGTGGCGTAGCTCGGACACATGCAGATATTGTTCACACCACAGGTATTGGGCGATCCGAACAGGTTGAAAAACCTGCGGCAGTCCCAATGGTAGGTTCTTTTAGTCCCGTGAGTGAACGCCAGGGTTTCGGCGCCGTAACTGGTTTTGAGTTCGGATAGTTTTTCCGCCACCTCGTCCAGGGCTTGTTCCCATGTCAGTTTCTGCCATTGCCCCCCGCCCTTTTCACCCTTCCGTTTCAAAGGATGGTTCAAACGCTGGGGGTGATGGACATGATCCGGCATCAGCCTGCCCCGTTCGCAGATGGTGCCCCGGGTTATCGGATGGTCCGGATCTCCCGTCACTTTAACGATCCTGCCATCTTCGATGTGCAGCAACATGCCGCATCGCGGGTGGCAACGCCCGCAATAGCTTTTCTTAATTTCGACCATTTTATTCCCTTCCCCATCTTAGGTTTATCTTTTTCTATTCCATGTTGAAAAATGGAATAACGTATCGGGACAACGACAAGAGTCGGTAGTTGCCAGGGTAACTAAATGAATCTATGAAATCGTCTCTTTAAAACCATTCGTGGGTTGTATATGCAACTATTAAGCCCATTTTACTGCCCGACTATTTACTCATTCCATTCAGGTTCGACATAATTCGTAACAGGAATGACTGGCAGGCCAATTGCTCTTTTTCGGTCGTGCCGTTTTGCGCATCTTCTAAAATGGCTCTGGCGATGGTTGCGCACCGCTCAGCCGTTTCCAGTACCTTTGGCGTCGGCTTAACAAGTTTATTTCTGCTGTCTTTCGGATCCCTGGTTCGCACGATCCAGTCACGCCGCTCAAGCCCATCCAGTAGGCGGCTCACGCTGGACTTTTCAAGACATAGCTGCTCTCCAAGCTGCCCCTGGGTGATGCCATCACCCTTCAGCAGCACAATAATTGCGCCCCATTGCTCAGCCGTCATGTCGATATTCGCCGCCTGGAACCGTACGGCAAGTGTATTGCTTAACAGCCTGCTGGTGACCCCGGTCAAATACCCCAAAGATTTATTGTGATCATACGAGAATACCATATTTAGTTGTATACACAACCATTCATGGCAAATCAAGTATATTCGTGACTTAGATATTTCCGACGCGTAAGATATTAAGCGCTAATAGCCAATAGTTGGTTTCTCATGCAACCAACAAGAAAAAAACAACTTAAAAGTCAAAAAAATGAAAAAACTAACAACATTCCTATTAATCCTAGTTGCATTCACGGCATCAGCACAGTTTGGAAATATTAATCAGGCAAACCGATGGGATGCCAGTTGGATATGTGTTCCAGACACAGAAGAAAACACCGCCGGCCTCTATCTGTTTCGAAAAACACTATCTCTGGAAACAGTGCCCCAGACATTCGAAGTGCATGTTTCAGCCGATAACGGCTATAAACTTTATGTCAATAGAATGCTGGTATCGCTCGGACCCGCGCAGGGCGACATTGAAAACTGGAATTATGAAACAGTCGATTTGGCCCCTTCCCTGATACGGGGTGAAAATATAATTTCTGCAAAAGTATGGAACGAAGGAAATCTGAAGCCGGTTTCCCAGTTTTCATACCGAACGGGATTTATCCTGCAGGGTACAAATGATGAAACAAAAATAATCAATACGAACGAATCGTGGAGATGTACTGAAGATAAAAGCTACACGCCCATACGCCAGAGTGTTCGCGGTTATTATGCAGCAGGGGCAGGCGATAAAATTGATATGAACCTTGCCGTAAAGGAATGGAAATCCAGCAGCTTTGACGACACGCGCTGGAAACCGGCAAAACCTGTTTTTGAACGCTCGGCAAGAGGTATGGGATTTAACACCCGCGGCGGCTGGACTTTAATTCCATCAATAATCCCGCAAATGGAAATGACCCCGCAACGACTTATCTCGACAAGAAAATCGGAGGGAGTTTCCGTACCTTCCTCATTTCCTGCTGAAAAAACTGCGGTGACTGTTCCTTCAAATACCACAGCTACGATACTGCTCGATCAGTCATTTCTTACCAACGCCTATCCTACTCTGCTCTTCAGCGGTGGGGGAAACAGCGCCATTGTTATTACATACTCCGAAGGTTTGTACGATGAAAACGGGGCTAAAAACAACCGGAATGATATCGAAGGGAAGACCATTTCGGGCAGACAGGATATCATTATATCCGATGGTTCTGAAAACCAGAACTTCACTACTCTTAGCTGGAGAACGTACCGGTACGTTGAGTTAAAAGTTGAAACTAAAGACGACCCACTTGTAATTGAAGATTTTTACGGTACTTTCACCGGGTACCCCTTCGAAATGAATGCAAAACTCGTTTCCAACGACAAAGAGCTGGATAAAATGTTGGAAATCGGCTGGCGTACTGCACGACTATGTGCTGTTGATACTTACATGGATTGCCCGTATTACGAACGGTTGCAATATATTGGTGATGCCAGGATTCAGATGATGATTTCCTATTACAACAGCGGTGATGATCGTCTGGCCCAGAATGCACTGAATCTATGGGACAATTCCAGGCAAAAGGATGGATATACTTTAAGTCGTTATCCCGACACGCAGGGACAGGTTATTCCAACCTATTCACTATGGCATGTGAGTGCCCTGTACGATTATTTAATGCATGGGAAAGACAGGGATTTTCTAAAAACGAAACTGCTGGGTTCACGGCAAATTTTGAACTACTTCATCAGTTATGTGGATGAAGACGGATCGCTTAAAAATGTGCCCGGCTGGAATTTTACCGACTGGGTTCCCGGTTGGGGCAGGGGTACGGCTCCAGCCTCTGAAGATGGAAGCTCTGCCCTTATGGACCTTCAGTTGTTGCTGGCCCTCCAATCCGCAACTATTTTAGAAAAGACTATTGGTTTGCAGGGTTACGCGGTGCTTTACGACAAACTTGCCGGAGAAATGGCTAAAACAATTCGGGATAAATATTGGGATGACTCAAGAAATCTTTTTTCTGACACTCCGGAAAAAGATACATTTTCGCAACATGCCAATTCCCTGGCCATCCTGGCCGGTTTGGTGGACAGTCAAAAGGCAAATGTCATCGCTGAATTAATGTTATCGGATGCGACGCTCGCTCCGGCATCCATTTATTTCAGGTACTATCTGCATCTGGCCTTGGTAAAAGCCGGCTTAGGCGATCATTACACCGACTGGTTGGATATTTGGCGCAAGAATATCGACCTCGGGCTGACTACCTGGGGCGAAACTTCAGAAGTGGAAACGACCCGCTCAGATTGTCATGCCTGGGGTTCGAATCCGAATATTGAATTTTTCCGTATCCTGCTGGGTATTGAAAGTGATGCTCCTTATTTCGATAAAGTTAAAATCGAGCCTTACCTTGGAACTATCAAACAAATTAGCGGAGAAATGCCTCATCCCGCAGGAAAAATCTCGGTAGATTATAACAACTCGGAAAATGGCCTGATAGCGGAAATCAAATTGCCTGAAGGCATCTCAGGTACCTTCGTATGGAAAGGGAAACATTATGGTCTAAAAGGGGGATTAAATAAGCTGGGAACAGAGCCGGAAGTTCAATGAAAATGACTTAATGTCGCTTGTACAGGAACTGGAAATCACAGCTACTTGATTGGCCACCGAAAATACATTCGCAAAGCATATGATATGCAGCGGTCGTACTCAAAAAAGCGGCGGTCGGCAATATTAAAGCATCAAGCATCGACTACCTTTTACCTTCATAATATTGCTTCAAGACATAGAAGGCCTTTTTTTTCTCTCCTTCATCCGAAATCAAGCCTTTTCTATTCCAGTAATCCTGTATGTTCGGCAACGACCTTCTGGGAGAACGGAAATCTTTTAAAATCCAGGGAGTCATCCCCCGGATGAAATCAACCTTGTCGAGCATTTTGATGTTGTGCTCATAGACGGCCGCCTGGAATTCCTCGGTCCATCGTGTTAAGGCGTCCCCGTGATAATTTTGGAGGGCACCGCCACCGAATTCGCTGATAATAACCGGTTTTTCCAGGGAGGTTCTCCACTTGATGGTATCCGCTTTCTCCGGCAATCCGTCATACCAGCCGATATATTCGTTACAGCCGATCACGTCAAGGAATTCGCCGAATGGGTCGTCGATCATCTGTGTTGTGGAATCAACATAGCGTCGTTCATTAGCCGCCGTAATCAATCGCGTGTTATCCAGCCGCCGTGCGATATCAACTAATTTCTTAAGGAAATCGGTTCTCGCTTCCGTCACGGGAGTTTCATTTGCCATCGACCACAAAATGACGCCTGCCCGGTTCTTATCGCGCGTTACAATCTGCTTTAACTGATTGGCGGCATTGTTGAAAGTTGCCTCGTTTTCCCAAAGGATCGTCCAATAAACGGGGATTTCGGACCAGACCATGATTCCCATCCTGTCCGCTTCACGGATCATATTTTCATTGTGCGGATAATGGGCCAGTCGGACAAAGTTACAGTTCAACTCCTTCACCCATTTCAATAATGTATGTGCATCCTCTATTGAAAACGCTCTCCCTGCCCTGGTTGGCGCTTCCTCGTGAATGCAAATTCCCCGCAAGAATACCGATTTATTATTGAGTAAAATATCTGTTCCTCTGGTTTCGATGGATCGAAATCCTATGGAATCCGAAAGCTTCTCTGCTTTACTGGAAATTTGAACTGTATATAGTTTTGGATTTTCCGGAGACCAGAGCAGCAATTCTTTTCTGAAAAAAACTTTGGCGTGCCCATTCTTATCCGTTTTGAATGATTCCGACAATCCAGCTTCGGGAATATAAACTTCTATGCGTTGGTCCTTATCGGGGCCATTTAACTGGACCCACCCTTCGATTTCATCCAATGAACCCTTTTTCAGTTGAATGAAATAGTCCTGGATGAATGTCTCCGGTGTTTCAACGATATTGACATCGCGAGTGATACCGCCGTAATTCCACCAATCGGTGTTAAGCGTTGGAACTTCGTCGCGGCGTCTTTTATTGTCCACTTTTACGACAATAAAATTCTCTCCGTCCAAAATTCGATCGGTGATTTCAAAATTGAACGGTGTAAATCCACCCTTATTTTCACCGAGCTTCAAGCCGTTTAGATAGACGATCGAATGATAATTCACTGCGCCGAAATGAAGAAAAACACGGCGGCCCTCTTTTTTCCGATACGGGAAGGATNNAAATTATATTCAATCAAATCCCATTTATTTTTTGCTTTTGCGTTTTTGAAATAACCGTTTGCGCTTTCCTGATAACGATAATCGTAAAATCCATTTTCATAAGGATCGACAATTATGTGCCACTGCCCGTTTAAACTGATTAAATTTCTGTTGTCGATATTGGTGATCAGGTCCGCCTGGGCTCCAAATGCTGTTTGGATAGTAGCGATCAGGAGAAAAGAAAAAAAGTTCCAATAATTGGGCATTTTGTTTTCCTTTTTAGCATGCATTCTTTTAATGGATCCTTTGAATATTGCAATACCACAAGAACTATCTCTATTAAAATGAAATATTAGGACGATCGATGCCTACCATGGATTACCAGGAGAAACAGAATCGAATATTGAACACAAAATTCGTTTTGACTGTCTTGGCTGTATCAGATAAATGGGCCACGGGCGAGTGTGCGCTATTAAACTTTTTCACCTGGATGTATATTAGTCTATCCTTCTATTAGATGTCCGATGAAATTCAATAATTTCCCCAAGCGATGGAGATACATTCATGCCTCCGAAAATACCAAAGATGGCAAAATCCTATCTATTCGGAAAAATGATGGTTACGGGCAAAACTGGAAGGGTTCCCCTAACCATTGAATCAAGTGTTTTTTACGGATTGATTGCGGATTAGTCCGTGATTGATTCGAATTAGGAATTTAGTTTCGTAGTCAAACGCTCTATCCAACTGAGCTACGGGCGCATCCTGTAGAATCAATACTTTACAGATAGCGAAACCTTTCCGCAATACCCAAAATAGCGTTTGGCACCAAAAATGATTCAATAAATTTAATTGACTTCTGCGGATATTCAGTGACCCACTGTATTATATTACTTATTCTCCTGGATTGTTATTAACAGACGGCTTTTGGTGAACAACACGTGAAAGGACCCTGCCGTCCATATCCCAGGTAATTTCAAGACCGTCCGGTGCCCCCCGGTCAAAATCAAGCAAACGCTTGACGCGGCTGTTTTCGTGGAATTCCACTTCGATGCCGTCAGGTATACTGCGACCTTTTTTATCCCGTCCTAGCTGAATCAGCTTTCGTGGTCCAAGAGACGGATAAGCATCCAGCTTGATATTAT
>DKBB01000107.1:297-16523 GCA_002451015.1 Acidobacteria bacterium UBA6911 | reverse complement strand
CTCCCGGTAGAAAACCGAAAGTTATTCCGCATCCAATCCCCAGTTTTACAAGGATATGTTCAAAAGCTGGGGATTGGATGCGGAATAACTTTCGGTTTTCTACCGGGAGGCGATAAAGGCTTTGCCGTCCCGCCTGCAAAGCAGTTCTACGAGTTGCCTTCCGGAAAGGGCTGCCATGACGGTTCCGGTAAACGGCGCCGTCCATTGCCCGACCATATAAAAACCGGAAAGGCCCGGCAACTCTCTCAACGGGCTTTGGTCCCGAATATTTTCTGGCGTGACATACCAGCCGTCCGGAGACCCCTTCCAGTTTCCGGTGTAGCGGGCGTAGGTATGCGGCGTCGGCACATCGACCACTTCGATGTCGGACGCAAAACCGGGCCAGTGTTTATCCAGCTCGGCAATGGTCGCATCCGCTATGCGCCGCTTTTCAGCTTCATACCGCTCCCGGTCCCCGGCCAGCTTTTCCCAGTACTCATAGGATGTCGGGTACCATACTTCCGCGGCCGATTTTCCGGGGGGCGCCATACCGGGATCGAAGCAATGATGGCGCAGGCAAAGCCAGCGGCGTTGCTGGCCCGCTATAAGGAGCGGTTTTTCCAACTCAAAAACTACGCGAAACGGCTGCCCGGATAAATCCCGGGCGACACCCAGCATTACATGCACCAGCGGCGGGACAACGATCCACTCTTTGTACATCCTCCGAATCCTGTCATCCACATATTTGCCGCCTAAAATATCGAAGATAGCCGTGTGGCCGTCCCCCGCCCAGACCACTCTGTCGGCAAGGTGCTCCGTGCCGTCTTCCAGGCGGATGCCGATGACGCGATCGTTCTCGACGATAATATCCTCTACGCGCTGACCGTAAACAAATTCGCCCCCGAGTCCCTGGAATTTCTCCGCGATCCGCAAGACCACTTTCTGCGATCCCCCTAACGGCACTCCCGCCTCCGAAACAGCTGATTGAATTATCCCGACCATAGCCGCCATCGGGAATCGCTCCATTGGCCAATCCGGGGCGTCAATCATAAAGCGAACGGCATCACGCACAAACGGATCCTGAAAACCCTGTACGAATTCCTGAATGGTCTTTCTGCCGTACCTTGCCATCGTTGCCAGTAAGGGAAGAATGGTCCGGAACATCCTTAATTTATCCCGGATGCCGGTTAATTCGGCAGGCTTGAGACTCATGGCGCCCATCATGCCGCGGCCTGACACCAGGCGGACAAACTGCCGCGACAGCTTCGCGTCCGCCGGCGCCAGGGATAACAGCTGGTCCAGCAGCCTTTCGGGATCCGTGCAAAGGGTCAGACTTTTTTTCAAGCCTTCAATACGCGACATTTCAGTGTGGTAATGGAATTTCCGACCCTCGATGATTCCGAGCTCCCGCCACATCCTGTGGGCGGGTCCCGATCCGGAACCCACCAGCATGTGCATGCTGATATCAAAGGTATATCCCCCGCGCTTCCAGGCTGTGCACAAACCGCCCGGAATTTTGTTCATTTCAAAGAGGGTGGCCTGATAGCCGTTCAACTGGGCATAGCAGCCGGTGGACAAGCCCGCGATGCCGGCTCCGACAACGATCATGTTTTTATTCATTCCTGTCCCCGATTCAAAGCGGTCTCGTATCAAACCGAACAAGACGCGGGATGCAATGCAATTCCCAAACTTATTCTTGATGTTTTTCTGTCAAATTTTGAACAATCCTAACCGTTAATGGCGACGGAATACAACTTTCATGATCGGATATACCGATAATTTCTTTCGGCAGAAGTATGCACAGATTCGGATTTTAATCTCGCTCTTTAACCGCGGCATTTTTCCTGCTCCGGGTCGTGGTCACAATCCGTCGTCGCGCGTTTTCCGAGGTCAGAAGCGAGACCCTGCAGGAGTAACCTGCTGGCTAGGGGGCTGTATGTCACTGTTTCGGTTCTTATAAAGGCAATGCCATTCCGACATTGCCCAGATTTTGCAAAATGCAATGAATTTAAAAAGGCACGTGTTCATATTGCATCAGTATTCCGCTTTTCCTCTTCCGCGACACACCGGGGAAATAAATGGCATCTCCATTTAAATCAACAGCTTAAGTCGCTCTTGCTTTTAAAAGATCCATGCAGCAAAAAACGGATTAAATACTGGCACGACTATTGCTGTTCTCTATAGTGATGGGAAAACCGATCGTAAGGGTATGAAATGGGCATCTTTCTGGCTTTAATATTTTTTCTGTTCTGTTGTGCATTGGAAGCTTTGTTTTCCAAGTCCGATCACCCGGAGTGGAAGAAACAGACCGGCGGCACGTTGCACCACGGCAAATCAGATTGGCTATGGAGATTGGGGCTGAAACATTCCGGGAAAGTCAGGCACTAGCCTGTGCCTCCTGCGTACGCCTTTCAAAGCTACCAGAAAGCGGCAAAAGCGAGGCGTCTTTGCAAAATATTCCTTCTCCGGTGAGCTCCCCGACACACAGGTTCCCCAAGATACCGCAGGCTTAGGCTGCCATCGTCATAAAAGCTATGATCTTCCAGCTCCCGGCCCGTTTCGCCCAAAGCAGATAGAGGATAGCCGGATCGTCCCCGATAAGGTTGAATTGCATGGCTACGGCATAGTAATTGCCGTAAACTTTATTTTCGGGTTCCTTCCATGTTGTCTCTTCCAGCCGTTTATCGCACCCGTAAGCCATCCCGATATGATCGGGCAGTGCCCCGATGGAGTACCTGCCGGATTTAGCGTGATCGACAATCCTGATATCCGGGTGGACGAATTCGACCGGTTGCAGGAAATTGGAAATATCTTCAGCCTGGCTGAATGCCTGGTAGACCCTATCGAGTCCCTGCCTCAGCCGATCGCGCGCCGCTTGGTCACCCGGAGCTGTTTCTCCCTCAAGGTACAGCCGGACGCAGTCCAAACAGCTCGGGGCAAAATAATCCAGAGCCCTGTCGATTTCACCGGTTCCCCAAGCCGTCCCGAATTTATTGACCGCCGCCAGAAGATCGGGATCCCCGTCCATCTTCTGCAGTACGACTGCCGCTGCCGCCGGCCGCAGGTCGGGGACATTTTTAAGCTCCTTCAACTCGGGATCGACCTGATAGGAGATTATTTTCCAGTGTTTGTCCTCCTTTTCCCACAGCAGGACCATTCTTCCCCCTTTTTGCCCCGAAGGGGTTTTCAGGCGGAAAACGGATCCGAAGTACTTGCCGTATTTGTCGGGCGCTCCCACCGATTCCCCTGCTTCGGGATTGTTGCGACGGGTGCAATCGAACTTCAGGGCAAGATCTTCCGGCACATCGTACAGTACGAAAAGGTCGCGTTTTTTATGTTCAATCTCTTTCAAACGGGGATTGCTCAGGGTTTCCGGCTGAATAATCTGTTCGAGTTTATCCACTTCGCCGATGGAACGGTTCGCGGCAACCATTCCGTCCAACATCAGCAAGGGTGCGATACCGTAGTCAATAGGATTTTCTTCGGACCAGGCATCCATACAGGCAAACGAAGACGGCGCCAGGTAAGCCACGGCCTGCTCCGGCTTTCTATCGACAAACCAGGCATCCAGCCAATCTTCCATGGCCTCCTCGAGGTCGCCCTTTCCTTTGCGCGGTTCCAGGGGGATCAACTTCTGCTCCGGATCCGCTTCTATCCCCAGTTCGCTGATAATGGACAGCCCGAACATACCTCTCCACCAGTTTGCAAATCCCTGCCAGCGGTTCACGTGCCGCGAATAGTTATTGCCGGCCCGAACGTCGGAATTGGCCGAAGTCAGGTGCCCGTTGAGCACGGCCGCCGGGAACTTCGAAGAACGGTAATCGACGTCAATATCCGCCCGCAGCCCGGTCTCCGCTATGGATACCTGCATTGTCGGTTCCTTCCCCTGCTGCCGGTAATTCTTAGGGTAGCCTTTGTGAAAAACCGTATTGTCGGCCCCACGTTTGAACTCCCGGGAAGCCTCAAGAGTCTTGATCGCATCCGGTTTGAGCACCACATACATGCGAAACTGCTCGTCTCCGCCTGCGCCCGCGATGCGGCCATTTACCGTCTCGACCTGTTCCACCAGATCTATGGCCAGGCCGAGATCCCGGCCGGATTCATCCGACAGCCCAGTACTGATCAAAGCATGGGTTACCGCTTCGAAAGTGGTACGGGTTGAAAGCGGAAGATTGTCGTAGCCCTCGTCCACATCCAGCTGGCGTCCCGTAATCTTGTTGAAACGGGCGAACCAGTCGTCTATCAGAAGCTTCTGTTCGTCTTCCAGTCCCTGGTATGAACCGCCAAACTCGATATTGGACCTGGCGATCAGGCGCCCCTGAAGATCTCTTTCCAGAACAAACGCGCCCACTTCCCGGTTTAGGCCGACAATCGAGGGCCCGTTGGTCATACGGAAATAGACATCGACATTCTTTCTCCAGCCCCGCTGCTGCCGGGATCGGGCCCGGATGCGGCACATCATGTAATCGGCCTCGGATTTTGGAATCAGTATCCTGGGTTCGTGCGTTATGGTTCGTTCGGCTATAACGCTCAGCTCTTCTGTCCGATTATCGAATGTGTACCAGAAATATTCATAATAGGTTTCATCCGCAAGTCCCTCTATGATCCCCAGGTTGTCAAACTCAAGGTAATCGTCCCTGACTGAAAATCCTTTGAGTGGATTGATCCCCTCCAAGTAATGGTCAATAATCTTGTCCCGCCTTTTAATCAGGACTTTTACCAGGTACTCTTCCGCGGCAGGATCGTCGTATTGCCCGGTTTGAACCACTGCCCGGATCGCATTGTCGCTGAGGCGGGTCAGGATCTCCGTCGCCCAGAACGCGTCATCCGGCAGCATCCTGACAAAAGCGGCATTGGGATACTCCGTTTTCCACTTTCCCGGATCGAAGAATTCGGCCTCAATTCTTCCCACTTCGCCATATTGGGGGTAGGGATATTCCACTTTCATCCAGGGGCGCTCCCAGATACCAAGAGAAAGAGCCGTTTTCAGAGTCGCGCCGGCATCCCCCCATAAAGTGTACTCATTGCCCGACTGCTTGTCCTTGGGTATGAGTTCGCCGTCCAGGTTGTTGCCGCTTCCCAGGGCGGTGCTGAAATCGATCAGATAGTGTTTGAGATAGGAGTTTCCCTCGTGTGTCTCATACCGGTCGAGGGTATTGATGCTGCGGGCGAGATAGTGATTCAGCCAGCTGCTGAAAACCTGCATTCCCCGCAACTCCCGCCGGTTCTCGTGAGGAATGATATCGTTGGGATCGTCGCTTCGGGTACCGTAAAATTTAAACTCTCCGATCCCCTCCCCCGGAGGTATCTGGTAAGCCGCCACCCGGTATTTCCCGTCCGGTCTCCGCTCCTTTTTCTCAAGAAAGAGGTCCAGGAATTCCTGGTCCAGGGAGACCTCTTTGCCGCCTAAAAGTATCAGCGTCGCCTCCGGAGAAATGGATACCTTTTCCTTATCGAAAATGGCGATGGATGCCGGCAGGACATTGTAGCCGAAGGCGTAAAAGAACTTGTTCGCGACCACCGCCGCGCCGGTCGCCATGTTGGCCATTCCGGCCGGATCGAAAATAATGTAGTAGGAATCGCCCCTGCTGTCCCGAACCACCAGTCCTTCCGTGAAGGACAGCAGCCCGGCTTTCTCAATGACAAGGGGGCTACTTGTATCCGGACCCCCTGTACGGTCGGCTCCACGGGCTATCTCATCCAAAGTCATGTCGCGGATCCCGATCCGGTTTGTAAACCAGCTCGAATCGGGCACTTCGCCAAGCGTGTTGACATTCTGCGCTTTGAGCAGTTCTCCCGTGTTCGTCAGGCCGAAAGTGTTTTCAATCGTGTCGTAGGAAACACTGAGTTCAATCTGGGCGGGTTTTTCAATCGGAAGGTTGTCGTAATCCCTTTTGACGGGATCGTCCGGCAGGAACATCTGTGCGCGGATTCCTGCACTGACACACAGGATCCAGACAATCACAACAGTTATATGACGGAGTCTTTTCATAGCATCATCCCTGTCAATAAGTATTAGAAAGGAGCGGAGAACCTAAACTGAATCTGGTATCCTTCGTTGCTCCGGGCCAGATCGAGTCGAAACAGGGTCGCCCTGGAACTCTTGAAACGAAATCCTATTCCGGCGTCGCTTTTCATCTTGTTGATCGACAAGCGCTCTCCCTGATTGGATACGGTGCCGGTATCCCCGAAAAAAGCCAGTTCGACTCTCCTGGAAGCCTCCCAACGGTATTCGCCCTGCAGAAGCACCATCTTGTCTCCCTGAAAGCGAAACGCGTCGTAGCCGCGCAAAGACTCTCCCCCGCCAAGCGACGGCTGAAGGAAAAAGGGGATCTGATTGCCGGAAGCCGGGTCGGAATCCACCCCCACGGCACGCAGCGCGAGAACACGCTGTCGCGAGCCCAATGGTATATAGCCCCGGATATCGATTCCAAACCGGTGGAAATTATAGAGATTCAGGGTATTGATATTGTCGAACTTCTCCCACCCGAAGGCGACCATGATTCCTTTGTGAGGAACTCCGGGATCATCACGAAAATCCATCAGGAAGCTGGTATGGTAGCGCCAGTAATTGGGAGGATTTTCCTGCCCCGGCAGTCCCGGATTCGAAGGAGATCCCGGTGAAAATGCCTCCCAGAGAGAAGGATCGCTCCTGCCATCGGCAAGGGAGTGCTGCAGGAAACCCGCCTTGAACGTAAATCCTATTTCTGCGGTCAACTGGACTCCGGTAACGGCTTCCAACAGAACATCTTTGACTCGGTAGTAGGTGCGATTATCTTTCAAAGAATCCGGGCCGGGGCCATAAAAGGATTCGTCCGTTCGGTCCCTGTACCTCCCGGTTGCATACAATTTGAATCTTGAGAATTTACCGCGGTCGATATCGCCCAACTGCTCGACACCCTCGTTTTCGAAGGATCGGGACGGGATCCTCTTGCCCCTGTTCGGGATGAGACCGACATTCAAATCATAATGCTGGTAACGGCGCCAGGAGTAAAATGCCGAGCCCATTACATCTACAGGTCCCACCAATTCGGGCTTCCAGTAACGGACACCGAGGGCCGCACCGGAGCCGCGGGCAATCCAGTCCAGACGCGGGTGAAATCCCCAGAAATTCACGTCCTCAACGGAATTGCTGCCCTTGCGGTCGAAGTTTTTGGCATATTTCTCGACTATTCCCTGAGTAGGGGTCACGAGCGCACCAACCTTCTCCTCCCTTTTCATCCTCAGCATTTCCGCCCGGGTCGAAGGGGGAGCCTGGCCGGTTGAGATTTCGGCAACCGGTTCCTCTTCATCCATTTGAGGCGATCCGGCCAGCCCCAAAGACAGGCTTATGAAACCTGCAAATGCGACGGCTGCAATCCGGGATAGAATTTTAATTGCCATAGTCCTTCCTCTCACAAGCGTTTCGTCGTTTCTTTTTTCAAAAGCCTTGTTAAACCGATGATGTCTGTTCGAAGCTCCGAGCATCCCTGGATTCATTAAATATAATAACCATTGAATTTATGCTATCACAGACGGCCTTTAGCACCATATCTACTTTTATAGGTATGATTAAAGTTCGTTACGGTTACGTACGGGTATTTTGTCGCCTCGAGGATGCCGTGACAATAAAGAACCTGCCAAGACGCATAATCCGGACACAGGTCAGGATCGCTACAATCACCTTGCGGGATAGCAGCGAAAGGATCGTTCTCAACAACGAATGCATCACCCAAAAGCCAATCCACTGCACGGTAACAGACTTGAAACGCAGACGGTATATTCCTACACAGATCATCTATGGGTCCAAGCCTGAAGGGGCTAAAAACATTTTTTTACTGATGACAGGAAGGGATTGTACGGAATATATTCTGCGCTGATGCATTTCACCAAAAAAATTGTAATTTTAATTTTTCGAGCGGCATATAAAAATCGTGCGTGATACCTTATCAACCTAATGCGTCATATCAGACGCCAAAGCGGTTACATCTACTCGTTAAGCTTGAGAATACAACAAAGACGAAAACGCTTTGATCCATAGAGTCATGACTCAAACCTAAGACAAGGAACGGAGGGCGGAACGATGAAACGGAGTGCGTTATTCATTGCTTTAGTTGGCTTATGTGCAATTCTTGCGATCACAATCCCGGGGTGTGCGCCTCAGGACAGTAACGAGACCTCGGTACTGGATAATAATGAGAATCCGCCACGGGAAGATTTCGTTCCTTCCCCCATATTTTCCCCACCCTATCCGCCGCTGCCGCACCATTTCAGCGACATTCACACCATTCAGATTTTGTGCCGGGCTCCGGAGGGAGCGATTAAAAAGGCGTTGGCCCCACCCCTGGAACCGGCCGGCGACGGGGGCCTGTTTGTCCTGCTGATGGCCTGGACCCCGGACGTGGAAAAACAGGGATTCAATGTCCACGAGATTGCGATCAACGCTCCTATCCAGTGGAAGGACAAGGTCGGCAACACGACCCTGATCGAATACATCGACAGCGACATGGGGCTTATCGCGGGACGTGAAATCTACGGGTGGCCGAAAAAAATGGCGATTATCGAATGGACCCAGACCGACACGGGCTGGACCGTAACGGCCAACAAGATGCAGGACCAGGGCGGCATTCCACTGATGAAAGTAGAATACAAGGTATCCGACGCCACACCCGAAGTCGAATGGCCCAACATGGGCCCCTCTTTGCTGGTGCGGCGCATCCCCCCGGCTTCGCTCACGACCCCGTCTTTCAACCAGATCGTGTGTGTCGGCTGCAACATGCCTCAAGCCAGTGGCCCCTTAGAGGCTAGCGGACCCCTGGAAGCGCCGACCGGAGCGAAGGACACGAAGGGATTCGCCACGGTTGAGTTCTTCGACGGCCCCCACGACCCGCTGACCTTCCTCGGCCCGGTTGAAGTGCTCGATGCGAAAATGAGCATCATGGAAGGCGACATGCCCGGCGGGCTGGGCCTGGGCGAAGTGCTGCACCAATGGGAGGAGTAGCTTCCTGCGTGCATGTATTTGAGCTTCTGCAGGAAAGGAAAGCACACGGAAACCTGCATTCCTTACAGGTTTCCGTGCCAGCAAAACAATTGAAGGCCGCGGGAAATGTGGGTTAAGGCGTTTGGCACCAGCCCTGGTGCCTACTCCCCTGGTTTTATATCAGGCGTTCGAAAACACTTTACAGGAATGGGATTTGAGATAATCCATGAATCCCAATGCACTCAATCTGTAACGGCAAAACCCCCGTATCTTCCCCCCACACGCGGCATCTGCCTATCCGGAACCGACGCGTCTATTGTCTCATAAAGACAGTCTATTTCTTTTTTTCAGGCGGGTACTTTTTGAACACCTTTTCAGCCGCCTTCTGGATGAGCTTTATGTTCTTCTGGGGATCTTCACTGATTGTGCCCGAGACGGTTCCACGCCAGATCAACTCTTTTTTCGCCGCGCTGTACATGTCGATGACCAGCGTGCCTACCGTATAGGTACTCACCGTGGTAGTTGATCCGCCCATGCCGCCGCCCCAGTACCAGCCGGGCCCGTATCCGTATCCGTAATGCGTCGTATTGGCCACAACCTGCTCATCGTCATCCCCGTAATATACGACATACACGTCAGGATCAGATTCTGCAATGCTCAATCCCTTCGCCTGGAGCTGTTCATCTATGGCGTTCACGATCCTTCTGTGCGCCATGTCGGTTACCTGCTCAGGTTTTTCTCCCGCCCATTGGTAGGTTTTTATGGCACTGAAATCGAAGTCCTGATCGTAATCCATAGTCGTGGATAAATCGCATCCGGCCAAAAGCAGCAGACAGAGCATAAAGGCCGAAAGTGGCAGAACTTTTAACATTCGTGATTGCATCTTTTATCCTTTCATGAAATTCAGACGCTTTACTTTGTAAAGTTGATATATTTCCAGGAATCTTACAAAAAATACGCTCATTTCATTCCAGCCGGAGTTGCCTTAAACACCGTCATTGTACATTCTAAAGTAGTTTGCTGCTTAATTGTTGCGGCAGAAAGACAATTGCTAATGCATAAGAATAACCGGCTGGACCGTAAACATCAACTGCCAGTTCGAAGCACTCTCCGGCCGCGCCGCATGCCAGTAAGCGTGCAGCTTCACCTGCACCGGAACCTTACTTTTAAATACCTTATTGATACCGCCCCCGATCGGCACCAGCCAGCGCTTGCCGTCCGTTTTCCAGTTTGCCGTCATCAGCGGCTGCGTTCCTATACTCCATCCGTCTCCCAAGCCGTAACTGACGAAATATTGAAGCATGAACTGGTTGGTGTCTTCCCTGTCCTCTGCCCCCGCATAGGACCAGCTGTTCATCGCGAGCACACCCAGAGTCATTTTCCCCGGCTGCGCCAGGACAACAACAGCCGGGCCAGCGGCAAATTTCTCATTCCCCAGCAGGGGATCCGTTGCCGTGGGGAAGGTCAGGGCCGGACCGATGCCCCAGATAACCTTGCCGGGCTTGGCTGGAGAGAGGAAAAGCTGATACGTGAAGTCTCCCAGGCCGCTTTTGCTGACTCTTTCTCCCGGCTGCCCGACGGGCGGAAAGGGAATCCCTGGAATGGTCCCGTCGTCGCCGAGTGTCACCTCCGGCAGCGCGATAATAGGCAGCATGGGACGGTTTATAAAATTGATCGGGCCCATAGTGAATGGAATCACAGGCTGAAAAACCCCCGTATATCCTGTTTTTTCTTCATCCCCGTAATCAAACTGGAATGTGCTCTGGTATTCGAGGGAGATTTTCTTGGCTACAGGATTTGCAGCAGCCTTCTCGGCATCGGATTGCGCCCAAGCACTTCCGCTGAGCAGAATTCCAATAGCCAGGGCAACGCTAAGTGCATGAGGCAACCGACCGCAAGAGCGCGGTGTTTTCCGTCTGATACTCTTCATTTTTCACCTGTTCAGAATGAATATTGATATTTGCAGGTCATCCCGTCTTTGAAATGACATACCTCCGCAGGAAAAGCCCACGAAGTTTATCCCAGAAATCGCCGCCCAGAACAAAAAGACTGATCACGATTAAACAATCGCCGGCGAGGTAAATTTGGTGGCGGATCGGCAGCAATCCTTCATCCCACCATTCCAGATAAGGCAACAGCCAGCCCAAAAGAAACGGAATAACAAACAGGGTTATTCCGATACGATGCCGGATCGCACCGACACGATCGGGCGGCAGAGCACGTTTCAGAAATCCGAATATTTTCCCCTTCAGCCAGGCAAATCCCTCCTTGCCCAAAACGGCCGCACTGAGCAGAATGCCGGCTTCGGGCACACCCAGAGTCATCAGAGCCGACAAAACGGTTGTCCAGCCTCCCGGAAGCTCCATCGCTATAACCAACGGTATGCTCAGGGGCGCCAACTGGGTCAATCCGAAAACCACAGCCCCGGCGAAAAGCCGCCCCCCCCGGATGGGCGCTGATTTCTGCTCCTTTAAAGTCGGTAGTTCCGATGCCATTGACCGGATTCCTCATGCCTCTTAGTCTTTCACATCGCCGTAACGTCGTTTGTGCCGTTTCTTCAAAAACAGCCCGAAGAACAGGACACTTAACCAGGACAGATTCCAGGCACCCGGTCCCAAAAACGCAAACGGCACTGTTATTGCGGCGCCAAGCGGCTCCGCCAGGATGCCGATTTTCAGCTTGTCCGCTTCCTCCGGAGTCACCGCTTCGGATATCATGTTCGGGTGCTGCATTGCGTATACCCAGGCTGCGAAGCCGCAAAAACCTGCAAGTGCAAGGGACACGCTTTGCATGAACAACGCCAGCACATCGGATCCGGTTTCCATATCCANNTTGGATCGGTACTGACGAGATTTCCCGTAGTCTTGTTGTTCTGGAACCAATAGATCGAGATTAGAATGAATCCGATTGCGAACATCACGAACTTCTGGCCGCCCTGGGTGAAAATAACCAGGGGGTCAATTTGTCCGGTCTCCAGATTCGACAGGTGCGGAAGGAGTATGAAGATCCGGAATATCATCAGGGCAAAAATGACATCCACAAGCGTCTGCAGACGACGAAGCTGACGTTCGTTCCGTTCCGCTTCTGCTTGTGTCGGTATTTTCTTTTTCATGACGTGACCCCTCGATACTATTGGTATCAACAACGATCGACTGTTCTGTTCGCCTTTCCCCGGTAGCGACAAGGGCTGTAACGGGGAAAAGAAGGGGGCTAAGAGAGATTCTAACTAGAATCGTGCGATAATTCCACCGCCCATCTCGAACTGATGGGAAAAATGATCATTACTCACCACCCAGCAATACCAGGGCCAATAGGGGCTGCACCACATCCCACCGGGAGTGCTGGTAATGTAGGTCGGGGTCCAGCGCACACCACCTTTGAAGCCGACATGATCAGAAACAAAGAACTTCACCCCGCCGCCCCAGGTAGTCGAAAATCTTGTACGGCTGCTGACACTGTTTCCGGCGATGTCGCCAGGGCTGTATTGGGTCGCCCCGAGACCGCCGAACATGTAGGGCCGGATTCCGGAATCTTCCTCTCCAAAATTGTAGGTGAAGATGCCGTGATAGTTGTTCACATTCATATCGGTGAAATCGATGTCGGCATCATTCCGGACACGTCCCCTGAGTTTGCCCCGCTGCTGGCCCCAATTGAATCCAAGCGCCCAGTTTTCGCTGAGGAAAAAGTCCAAACCGACATCAAATGAAAATGCGCTGGTGGGACTGATCCGGTCAATAACGTTTCCATCCAAATCCTGTGGACTGATGTCTATCCCGTTGCTGAAGCTGTACGCCACGGTACCGTTGACTTCAAATCTATTTTCCTGGGCCATCACCGGCAAGAACGACAGAAGCAAACAAAGACTGATTAAAATCGGCAACATCCGTCTCATTTTTATCTCCTTAATGATCGAGCTAATACATATTCTGCCATCTGCAGTTGGATTTTCCCTCCAATTGACCTGTGATGAGATATATTAGATCCCCTTAATCCATCTGTTTAAGTACGTTACTGTTACGTACGTGCCTTTAACGACAGTAAACTGTACTATGTTATTTAACAATCGGCGTAGGAGTTGGCTTGTATTTACCCATTGAATTGAGAGACTCCTATGAAGTCGGGTCGGGTTCCGGAGGGAGACAGGGGCCGCGTTCGCATGTGCCTGTGAAAATAAAAATTACTAACCTGTTTGAATTACAGATAAGGATGATGATGCGTCATATGCTTTTATTCGCCTCAAGATTTCGAGCGTATGCTGCAGCAGTACTCGCACTGATTTTGCTCTGTATGCTCCCGGTTAATAATGCCGCGGCAGAAAGCCCGCAAAACAGGCAGAGTGAGGAGTCGGATACCCGGGACGCGGACGCCGGGAAGCAGCCCAAAAGTACCGGACGTACATGGCAAATGCGATGGAATGACGGCCTGGAAATTCAGGAGCCCTGGGATGTATTGACTATACGCGTCGGCGGTATGGCTCAAAACGATTCCATCGGATTCTCCTCCGACCTGGGAGGCTACGAAACCGAACAGGGTCGTCTGGAAAACGGGGTTCAGTGGAGGCGCGCACGCCTTTATGCCGAAGGGGATTTTCTTAAGTATTTCGACTACAAATTTCAGTACGATTTTGCCACCCGGAATCCGCCAAAGCTGAAAGATGCATATTTTGGCAGCCCGAAAATTCCGCTTCCGCTTCCGATCCCGATAGGTTTCCGGATCGGTCGCTTCCGAACCCTGATCGGCCTGGAGGGGTACACCTCCTCCCGCAATACGCTTTTCATGGAAAGAGGATTGCCCTATGCATTTGTACCGTCCCGCAATACGGGATTCATCCTCTTCGGTGAGTTGCCTCACTCCTTCGACTGGGGCGTGGGATTCATCCGGGGCGAAAATGACTATTTATTCGATAAATCCAGCAAATTCGGATTTATCGCCTCCGGCGCCCGCAAGTTTCAAAATGTAAAAAAAGGCCTTCTCCACATGGGCGCAAACTATCAATATCAACCGGTGAAAGACAGTGTCCGTTATCTTTCACGCCCCGAAGTCCACATTGCTCCCCAGTTTGCAGACACCGGCCAGATCCCGGCGCGTTCGGAACACCTGCTTTTGCTGGAAGGTTTTTGGCTGCGAGGTCCCCTGTCCCTGCAGTCCGAGTATGGATGGACATGGGTTAGCGGAAATAGCGATCTCGGGCAGCAGAGCGTATACTTCAACGGAGGGTATATCGCGACAAGTTATTTTTTAACGGGCGACGATCGGGGGTATTCAGACAAAAAGGGCCGATTCGGGCATGTAATACCGAAGAAACCATTCGGAACGGATAGAGGTTTGGGAGCCTGGGAAGTGGGGTTTCGTTATTCGAGACTCGATCTCGATGACAAAAACATCCTGGGAGGCATCCTGAATGATTTTACGATGGGTCTCAACTGGTACCCCACCTATTTTCTTCGTTTCATGTTCAACACCATATACGCCAAACAGAACCGATTAGACGGCGTCTGGATCTTCCAGGCCAGGATCCAGGTCGCCTTCTGAGTTTATCCCCCTTTGCTCGTTATTTCGATATTTTACCCGGTCGGCATGCCAGTTCCTGGAAACATTCGGATTAGAGGCAAGGCATAGACAATCAAGCCCCCGATCCGGATTTATTATTTTTTGGAGGAACGCTGGGCGATATGTACGACCAAAAGGGACGGAATAGGCATCCGATCGGCAGCATTTGGTGGAGGCGCCAAATGACCTCGACACCGATCCGGACAGATCCTTCACCACGCTTGGATTGCTCCTCTGGGAGCAGGAATTTAGGTTAGGGTCTGACTGGGGCTGGGGATTCAGAGCAGGCCAGTTTTTTGCCGCTACCTACTTCGGTCTGACTAACTTTCTTGATGACGATCGGCGCTTCTTTCTCGCCCGGCCACTTGCCGCAGCCGCAGGTGCCCAGTGGGTGGGTTTCAACGACATCGGACTGGGAGCCAACGTGGTCGCCTGGAAAGGTTCATTCTACACATCGCTTGCGGCAATGGATGGAAAGGCCAATCGCCGATATCCCGACTTCAAGAGCATCAAGGACGGTCGATTACTCTACATCGGTGAATTCGGGTATGAAAATGATCTGGGGGGCCCGAATGAAGCTGCGCTCCGGGTGACGGTGTCACACCTCGACCTGCCGGGCGAAAATCCGGAGAAAGGGCGGGGGCAATCGCTGATGATATCCGGCGAACGTCAGTTCGACGGAAGGTGGGCGGTCTTCGGTCGGTGGAGCAAGTCGTTCAAGCGCTTCGAAGCCGGCTATCGGGAACTGATTTCACTCGGGATTGCATGGACCCGTCCCTTCGGCTTCAGTAACGATTTCCTCGGGTTCGGATATTTTGCCAGCCGGCCAAGCAATCCCGACAAATCAGTCGAATCCGGATTCGAGCTCAGTTACAAGTTGTTAATATCTCAAGGTCTGAGCCTGATGCCGGACCTGCAGTATTGGACAAGAAATGATTCAGGGATCGATCGAGTCCGGACCTGGGTCGGTGGGATTCGGCTGAATGTTGAGTATTGAGTTCAATCCCTTTATTCCAGCACCTGCCTAACGCCCCGGTTCAGAGGCAGCGCGATGCGCCGTCCGTTGCAACCAGAGCGTTAGCTGGCACTAGTATCAACAAGCCGCTACTTGTCGCCCGCACCTTTGGTGATCGCTTCCATCACGCGGTCGAGGCTGAAGCTGCCGGGCTTCTGGCGCGGCGGAAACTCGCGGAAGCTTTGCAGCCATTCACCAACATAGCCAGCGGCAGGAGCGAAAATGAACATGTGATCTACCCACCACCTTGGGTAACCTATGGACTCTTCAAAGGCGCGCTCAAAGGGATCCATGCGCAGATTGGCGAGCATCGGTGCACGCAGTTGCGAGAATGGATTTTGCCATACCTCAATTCCATGGGCATCCTGCATCAGGAAGGTGATTTTGTAGTTCTTGTAGCGCAGGGCCGCGACGTTGCCGTCGTCAGTCCAATAGAGGAACTCCTCACGCGGCCACTTGGCAGCCCCGCCCTTGAGCGCGGGCAGCAGGTTGTAGCCGTCGAGGTGGACCTTGTAGGTCATGCCGCCAACCGTCTTGCCCTTGAGCAGTTCTTCTTTGACGCTGGGATTGCCGACTGCCGCGAGCAAGGTGGGCAGCATGTCTTCATGCGCACCAATGTCGTTGATGATCGTGCCGGGCTTGATCACACCAGGCCAGCGGATCGCAGTCGGCACGCGGAAGCCGCCCTCCCATTGCGTAGCCTTTTCGTTGCGGAACATCGTG
>DKBB01000107.1:0-192 GCA_002451015.1 Acidobacteria bacterium UBA6911 | reverse complement strand
GACGAAGAACGGCTTGTCCGCCTTGACCGCCTTGTCCATGAAGCCGAGCGCCGCAGTGGTAACCTCCTCGTCGACGGTCTCCATACGCTTGATGTTCAAGGGGCCGGTGTCTTCGATGCGACCATCCGCATAGGAGTGGATCACACCCCGCGGGCCGAACTGCTCCCTGAATTTCGGGTCCTTCGGGTAATC
>DKBB01000104.1 GCA_002451015.1 Acidobacteria bacterium UBA6911 | reverse complement strand
CCGGCTGCGCTTCCGGCTGCGCTTTCAGCTACGCCGGACAAGACGCCCGACAAGTCGATTTCCACCCTCGGCACCATCTAAATCAAATCATATCCATTATTTAATATAATCGCAAATTCGCCGAATTTTGCCGAAATCCCCTGAAGTTGTGTGTGTCAAGTTCTGCAATTTAGGATCAGGATATTTCCTTTCTGTTCTTCATCAGGCAGATGAATTTTTGAAAGGAAATATCATGACCCGCTATCTTTTTGCAGAACTTTTAAAACATAACCTCGTATTGATAAAAGTATGGTTTTTTTCTTTTAAGGGAATAGCTGGAGCAACAGGTGTGTGAAGCCTCACAAATCAGACTATTCAAAAGGAGTCACTATGAAACGCACGTTTGCAACAATGTCCCTCTTTGGCTTGTTGATCGGTTTGAACCTTGTACCGGCTGCAGCCCAGGACAGCGAGGCTCAGAAGATTGAAGAAGGGAAACGGATCCTGGAAAGACTGATAAATGCATTTGGAGGTCGGGACCGTCTGTCAGAAATACAAGACACAACCGTTACCTGTAACATAAATATCATCCCGGCTAACATAAGCGGCTCATTGATCATTTCCGAGAAGAAAAACAAGATCCGCCAGGATATACAGATCATGGGTATGGATATCATCCAAGCCTACAATGGGGAAACAGGGTGGATGACCAATCCCCAGACAGGGGCTGTCGTGGACATGCCGGAGCCGGTATTGGAGCAATTCAAGAGAGATGCCTTAGGCAATGGCGCCCTGCTGTATCCGGAAAAATATGGAATTACTTTTACTTTTAGCGGTCGGGAAACCGTCGAAGGCAAGGAGTACCTTCTTTTAAAACAGACCCATAAGGACGGTTTCGAAAGTACGATTTACATCGATCCCGATACATTTCTCATCCATAAAACATTGGAAACGACCGTGACTCAAACACTCGAAAAAACAGATCAGGAAACGACATTGTCCGACTACCGAGATGTGGACGGAACCAAAGTCCCCTTTTTGGTGAAAATCAAACAGGGTGGTATGGATTATGCGGATGTTTCCATGACAGAGTACAAATACAATACCAACCTGGAAGACTCGCATTTCGACAAGCCGGGAGTTGCTGGAGAGTGATGTAGTGAAGGGGACGGAAGTGGAAAAAGTCTGGGAATAACCGGAAAGAACCTACATTAATGTCCATAGGCTAGAAGACCGCTGGGTATTAAATATCCCGAGTGTCCCACTTACTTCAACGCACAGAATTGCCTGTCCTGTACTTTCTACCTTTTTGCCGGCTGAAATTTCAGACAAAGTGATTTGATGCGCCCTTTAAGAAGCTATAAAGATAAATAAATCCCTTACTTTCCAGTCAGGTTTTCTTCAAACCAGCTTATTGTTTCAGATAGCGCCTGATCTCCTGCCCTATTTTCGTTTTCTCCTATAAAATTATGACCAACTCCAGGAATTTTAAGGATCTTTGTTTCAATCCCTATTTTTAGCAGGGCCTGATACACGGATTCTCCCTTATTTATTGGGATATCCTATCTTTATCCCCATGAACAATAAGTGTTGGTGGATCACCGGAGGAAACGAAATTAATTTCCGACCAAAGCCTTAGCCCGAATTTCTCACAAGGTTTCTACTGCGGCGCCGGATCTGGGCATGTCTACTGCGCACCCAATTTATGCCGTTCATAAACTGGGCGCGCTCAGCTCGGGCTCCTCGACATACTGGCAAGTATGACTGCGGGGCCCTCCGTCGTGCGCCTTGCATCCACGCCCATCTGCGCCGCCTCGTTACGAATTCCTGTGAGAAGTGCGGATTAGCCACATATAATATGGCCACTATTTAGGTTGCTTTGGCTAAATAATTTGCCCGTTCTGTAATATTTAAGTTATGTCTCTAGAGAGAACGTTAAGTGAATACAGATTTATCGCAGATTCCGAAGACTGAGACGCACCTGCATGTCGAGGGGGCGATTCGAGCTGATACGTATGTCGAACTCAGGAGGAGAAAGGAACCGTCTTATACACTCGAAGAGAGCCCTTGGCGGAATGAGGGCTACCGCTTTGACAGCCTGGGTCACTTCCTTGAGACCGCATCGCCCTGCGTCGCCTACCGTGCGGAGGACTACAGACGCATCGCCCTTGAGCTGTTCCAGGACCTTCTTGCTCAGAATGTCATCTGTGCCGAGTTGACCGTTGCTTCTCATCGGGTCGAAATCGGACAGATCGCTCAAGCCATACATAATGCCTGGTGTGAGGTGGTCCCTGAAGGGACACTCGAGGTTGGGATTCTAGTCGGTCTCTTCCGAAGCGACAATCCGGAACTTACCGTCGAAATGGTTAGGCAGGCGAACGATGCGAGGCAATATGGGGTATTACCCGCATCTCGGGAACTTGACCCTGTTGTCAGGCTATTTTCGGTTCCAAGTCCATAGCCCCTATAGTGCCATTCGCCGGTGAAGAACTCCGACCTACGGCCGGAGGCTCTTGCATGCATGGCAGCGCATGGCGTGGGGACGGATCGGCACTGCTGCTGGCTTTAGCGGCGATATTGAGCGGCAAATTAGGAAATTTCTCGAGATTGCGGCATCCGGGGAGGAACTGTCTCCAAGTTCCCAGTTAACGCATTATGAAAGGGCGCCACTGATTCAAAGCCGGGACAGTGGTGTGAGAAAACTAAATTGCAAAAACGAAATAATCATTCGGAGTCAACAAGAGTATCATTTATGCCGGACATCACCAGGGGCTTGAATCCCTGAAATACTCTTGAACGGTCTGCAACATTATCCGATCGAAGAGATTTCTGATAATCCGGCGAGAAATGCAAGCCGGCGCCGAGGTATAAGTATCGGCGCCAGCCTGAAGTTATTATGGGTATGAATTGAAATTAAAAAAAACAGGGCTCCTGTTTTACGCCTTTTTCTTTTTTATCTTAAGAGCCAATACCAGTGGCATCCCAATGACCAGCAGCAGCAGCGTGGATGGCTCGGGGACTGCATGATTCTCACCATAGAAATCAACCTCATCCAGAAACATCCAGAATTGGCTGCCGGGTGCCCAGCTATCAATTTTGTTAGCAGCCAAGGCTTGGTTGATATTGTCAATATTGTTTAAATAAATATCGACAGATTTCGTAATGATCGGCTCGTCAAAGTTGAAAACAACTTCATGACGTTTCCCGTGATTGGCACCATCCCCGCGATCCAGGCCTGAATTGCTCATATCAAAAGGGATCGTAAGGGTTTCAGAGCCGCCACCATAAGCGACCGTGATTTCGCTGGGGAAAACTACATTATATTCAAGGAGTCCCGCAGCGTTGATCGTATTTAATACATCCTGGTTGGTTCCCAGGACGATGGATGAAATGGAAACCTCCGTATCGAACTGGAACAATAAATCGACCTGAACGTCATCCATATAGTTCTCACTGCCCCAGATTCTGAATCCCGGCCACGCTACCCATTCTCCCGCATTTTCCCATGCATCACTGCCTGCATAATTGACGGACCAGTCGTCACTGCCGTAAACACCGTCCGTGAGTTTCACCCTGTCCGGATCAATATAATTCCAGGTTCCCTTATGCCAATAATTGTCCGTATCCCTATTATCCGGTGAAAAATCATATCCGGCCGGCAGAAGCTCATCCGCCACCGCCGGGTTATGCAAGGATAACAACAGCGTTGCCAGGATTAATAAAGTTCTTATATAAGGTTTTATCATAAGTATCTCCTTGGACAACAATTAGGAAAAGGAGCCGATGCTTTCAAGACTGCCCCAATGTTCCTGATCCATTTGTTCAGAGAAAAAGGCAACCGTCCGTTAATTTTGAAATCGACTGATTCCTTTCAGTTATTATTTTGAGGCATNNTGTTGGGATAGCTTTAATCCAGAACGTGATTCTTGGTCCGAAAGTCTACAAGCGGAACCACGTAGTTTCTTGCTTAGGACAAATGGTTCATTCATTACAATAGATCCTGCGGACGCTACTGGAGTTCCCGCTATATAGCCATGTGTCACACCCTCATCCAATACTCAGCAAAATGCGCCA
The DNA here is from genome assembly GCA_002451015.1 of Acidobacteria bacterium UBA6911. Classification (GTDB taxonomy): domain Bacteria; phylum Acidobacteriota; class UBA6911; order UBA6911; family UBA6911; genus UBA6911. The sequence goes on along the minus strand of DKBB01000104.1, from coordinate 11,523 downwards.
AGTCAGGGTATGCCTATACTTCCGATTTTCGGGAAACCCCGGCTATGACGATCAGGTTATTTCCGGTAAAAAGTACCGCACCCGCTACAATGACAAGAATAAGCCCCAGGCTGAAGACCAAGCCAGTCAGCAGTTGACTGAGTCTGAAAGCAAGCCGTTATTCGCCGAGGCGGGAGTCGCAAAATGCGCTCCGAGTCCGATAAAGGAATGCCCTAGAATTGCCGGATACAGCCTGCTCCAGAAATCCATTATGGCTTTTGTGACACCTGCGTCCTTAACTCTCTGCGCCATCTGGCGAGGGAGATAGGCGTCCGTCTGGAAAGGTTTTTACGCCATGAGAATCCTCCTTCAAACGCACGTCGCTTATAGCTACATGGTGGTAATAAGAATTGGCCAGTTTCAACCTATCCGGTTCAACGCCAATTTTACTATGATAAAATTGAATAATTCAGACTTCAGGAATATGTTTTATCCACTCGCAGTGTATCGATAAATACCATGCTCAGAAACATAGAGTTTCCGAAACAAACCTATCTTTTACAGGAGAGTGAAAAGGAGATTGGGTGTTTATATTCTTCCAGCCTGAGCGGATGACTGTTTTCAATAATAACAATATTGTTATATGAATACATGCCTCTATGACATAGGATTTTCTTTATGGACACACACTTAAAAACATTACTTATTGATGCACGTACATCCTTTTACCGATTGAAGCGCTTCCGTCTGGGAAATTTCTGGGGTCCCGTCGATCTGGGTCTGTTTCTTTCCGGGAAATACAACAGCCTGAATATCGGAGTGGGATTACTCGCGGGATCTCTTTTCCCAGGTTCCAACCGGATGGTTTTCAGCGGATTCTCTCCCTGCTGGGGAGGTTTTTTTATTTCCTCAATGGGAGGCGCCGGGCTCGTTTTCGACAATCTCGGCCTTAACATGATTTCCATCGTCGGGAAGTCAGATACCCCGTCTATTCTCTACCTGAATCGCTCGCACGGAGAAGAAATTGATCTTAAGCTCATTCCCGTCGACATATTCCGGATCTGGCAGCAGGGAAGAAAGGGTGTTTATTCATTAATGGATTACGCCTGGAACCATTTTACCGACGATTTCAAAATCGACCCGCAAATTTTGGCAGTCGGTCCTGCTGCATGGGCAACCGACTTCGGCGCGATTGTTTCCGCCCCCATCAACAACGGCAATATCAGTTTTGCAGACACCTGGGCGGGCCGTGGCGGATTTGGAAGTAAACTGTTACAGGAACACGGTATCGCTGGAATTATTTACGGGGGTACTCACCTCGATGAAGATTTCAGGGATCGGAAAGTCGCCGACGAATGGTTTATTGCAAAATACGAGAAAAAATTAGCAGCCAAAGATATTGAAGCTACGACAAAATATCGTTTCGATCCCAACTTCCAGACCGGAGGAACGTTTGGCGTCAATTATTCAACGCTGGGCGGTTCGATGCTCTCTTTCAATTACAGAAGTATCTATATGGATGAAAGCGACCGAATCGACATTCATAAAAATTTCGTAATCGATCACTACCTTAGGCAGTTCAATGAGGAAACCATACTTCCCAAGCAACAGAGTCATTGCGGGGAGCCCTGCGTCGCGGTGTGCAAAAAAATGCACGGGGAATACAAAAAAGATTACGAACCTTATCAGACTATGGGCCCCCTTTCCGGAATCTTCGATCAACGCGCGGCTGAAAAGCTCAATCATCGAGCCGATCTATATGGCTTCGATGCGATATCTGCAGGCGGTGTGCTGTCATGGCTGATGGAATGTCTTGTAGAAAAATTCATTTCTCCCGAAGAATGCGGAATTCGAGGTATTCCAGTATTCCACTATAGGGATTTTGATGTTGTCGCCACGTCAGGCCACAACGCGAAAATAGGCATGGAACTTTTGGACGGGATCGTTGAGCGACGGGGAATTTTAGATCTATCTTCCGGTGCCCGGAAATTCGCAAGACATTTATCACGAGAGCGCGGCAGCCAAATTACCAATGCGTTTCTCTATAACGCTTTCGCCCGTAAGGGTTGGATTGTTCCCAACCAGTACTGGACTCCCGGCGTTCTATCCCCGATGGCAATCATGGGGAAGTATTACATGGATTATGGGAAGGAGTTTATCCCACCACGCGAACTGGGAAGAAAAAATGCAGACCGGTTTCTAAAAGAGCTTGTGTTGGATAACATGGGATTCTGCCGATTTCACCGTGGCTGGGCGGAAGAAATGCTCCCAGAAATTATCGGATCGCTTTACAACATGAAAGATGATTTCAATGCGCATATCCATATAACCGCCAGCCGCATTAACAGTCGCAACTCTTCCGTGTTCTGGGAGTCAGAAAGAAACATCGATTTTATTCAAACTTTTCTAACAAGAAAACATACCGTTGACAGTGACAATACTGCAGAGTTACAGGAGTGGATTCGGCGATTTGACGACAACAAACATGAAGCGGCCCTAAATTTCTGGTACGAAATTCATAAAGGCATACAGGAAACACTGAGGGAATTCTGAACGGCGGGTTCGTTACGGAAGGATAAATAATTTGTCCGAGCCTTGCCCTACGATCGAGTGGTCATAGGGAAGAAATGCGTATTTTGGGAAGAGAAAAGCGCCGTTAAATCATTTAATGAAATCCACGTTTCTTTAAGAGATCATTTTGATTTATCCCCTATCCTTCAGTTCTTCCTTGGGTCCGTCCCCCGGATGATGGCGCTGACGTTTTTCTTGTTGAACCCCTTGTATCCTTCCCTTCGCTCAATGTTTTCCATGTGGCTCCCCACCGATCCACGGTCGAGGAATTTTTTCCCCTGTTGCTCGCTGATCAGATTTTCAAGAAGCAGCTTCCGTACTCTCGATGGATCAACCTTCCAAGTTTCCGCGATACTGAAAGCCTGATGGAGGTAAGGAAAATTGCTGAAGGGATCCATGAAACGAACGCCCTGTTCTGCGATATCCTCGATAAGTCGCTCGAAATCGAACCGCGCCGCCAGATGGTGCATCCCTGCTTCAAGGATGGAATCCCCGTGAAGCGCACACCACAGGCCGACGGTACCCAGCGTTTCACGCTCTTCAAGGTCCCGGGTGGAGAAATCAATGTCGATTTCTTCCGGATCCAGGTCGACATCAAGGAAAAGAACGAGTCCCGCCTCGGTGTGTTCCATGACCTGTGCGCCCCAACCGGCTTCCCTGCCGGCGTAAAAACGCTCCCGTTTATGAAAACCGAGCTGCAGGAACAGATTGATAAGTTTTGAGAAATTACGCCGCGAACTGCGAAAAGTATGATGATCATGATTCGCCCAGCCAACGCCCAGCGCGTCCTGCCGTTTTTTCTGTAACCGACCCGCAAGATTCCGGGATAGCCAGTAGTCGCGCTCGCAGAGGCAGACAATATGGGCAGCCAACCCGCCACCAAGCTTATGGACAAGATTTGCTGCAGTCCGGCCCATCTCACGGTAAATTTTTTCCTCATCTTCTTCATTGCGCGGAAGGTTCGTCCAGCTTGCAATACCCTGTTCATACTCCTGAAAATATTCTTCTTTCGGATAAATCGGATCAAAGTTTCGGGTCCCCCTACGCTCGACTACCCACAATGATGTCCCTTGTTGCACATCAATGCATGACCGGCGGAAGGGAGAAAGGGCCGCACCTTCGACAGCAGCCTGCAGGCTGTTAGCCTTGAGAAAATCCTCGATGCTTTCAACCCTTAGGGCAACTCCTGGAGAGACCCCGGCGGGATTGCCGACTAACAGTACAGACGGCAGTAAAACTCCCGGGTGATAATACGCGTAAACCTCTGTATCCTGCTGCCGTTCAAATCCAAGGCCGTCCAGTTCTTCACGGATCCCGTTTGAGTCCTCTAGTAGAATATGGTCCATCCAGTTGAGCATTCCGGAACTGGCTTGCCGGACAAATTTTTTCTCAAATTCCGCCAGAAGACTGTTTTTCCTGAGATAAATACCCAGAGAACGGGAAAAAAACGATTCAACCTCCGGGCGGCGTTCCCAATCAAACCCATTCTTGTTTTTCATAATCGTTCTCCCCTGCGCTCATTTGCGTAATATCTCAACATAGAAACTCGTTGGCGGGCTTTTTCCCCGAGGAGGTCAACGGGAAGAAAACTCCAGGGGATCTTCCCTCCATTCTCCGCAGCCGGAATTCAGATTCAGCTTTAAAAACGTCTCTCTTTCAGGACATTCCGGATGATTTTCAGACCGTATTTTATTTCATCCTCGCTGATAATCAGGTGGGGCCGGAAACGGATGCCCCTGACTCCGCACCCTACGATAAGGAGCTTATCCCGCACCAGGGCTCGGATTATCCGGTCCCGGGTTTCGCTATCCGGTGCATCGAAAGCACACATCAGGCCACAACCTCGAGGATTGGAAACCAGGTCGGGAAATTCCCCGGCTAGTTCCCGAATCCCGCCCAGCAGAACTTCACCCTGAACACGGGCGTTTTCTACCAAATTCTCTTTTTCGATAATACGCAAGATATGGGTGCTGCGTACCATGTCGATAAGCCCGCCTCCGAAAGTGGAACTGATACGGCTTTTTTCCCTGAAGACGTTGTTTTCAATCTCGTCCAGACGGGCGGAGGCCAGGATGCCGCAAACCTGGATTTTCTTCCCGAAAGAAAGAATATCCGGCCGTACGTCGAAGTGTTCATGCGCCCAGAATTTTCCGGTCAACCCGACACCGCTCTGGATCTCATCAAAAATCAACAAAATATCGAATTCATCGCAAATCATGCGCAGTTCCCGGAAAAACTCGGAACGGAAATGATTGTCTCCCCCCTCTCCCTGAATCGGTTCGATAATAATGGCTGCCGTCTCCGGACCTTCCCGGCGAACGATTGTCTCGATTTTCCGAAGGGCCTGCCGTTCCAGGGCCTGCACTTTTTCAAGGTTATGCTCGTCCAGGGGAAATGTGATTTTCGGATTGATAACCAGCGGCCAGTGAAACCTGGGGAAATACCGGGTCTTACGGCCATCAAAGGTGTTGGTCAAGGAAAGAGAATAGCCGCTGCGGCCGTGAAACGCCTGGCGAAAATGGATAACACTGTTGCCCAGGATCTTCCTTTTGCCGTTTCTGAGGTTTTTCCTGGTCTTCCAATCAAAAGCCGTCTTGAGCGCATTTTCCACCGCCAGCGTTCCGCCTTCGACGAAAAAGGCATGCGGGAGATACCCGGGTATGCCGATCCTGGAATAGGTTTCTACGAATTCCGCCATAGCCTGGGTGTAGATATCGGAATTGGACGGCTTGATGACCGCCAGGCGACCCAGTTCGTCGCGAGCAGCCATCAAGTCCGGGTGATTGTAGCCTACAGCCATGCTGGCATACATGCTGAAGAAATCAAGATATCGGTCCCCGTTGCGCTGATCCACAAACAGGGATCCTTCCGATCTGTCCAGGTCGAGGATCATGTCGAAGCCTTCGGTAAGAATATGGCGAGAGAGAATTTGTTTTACGTCATGGGCCGCAATCACAGCACCTCCTTTAAAAAAGGAATTTCGATAAACAGTCGGCTCTTTAAATCAGATATTCAAATCAAATTTAATGCCCTGGGCCAGGGGCATCTCGGTTCCGTAATTGATGGTGACGGTCTGGCGTCGCATATAGGCCTTCCAGGCATCGGAACCGGATTCCCGCCCGCCGCCGGTATCCTTCTCACCGCCGAACGCCCCTCCGATTTCCGCACCGGATGTGCCAATATTAACATTAGCGATGCCGCAATCTGAACCGGCATTGGAAAGGAACTTTTCAGCCTGGCGCATATTGGTAGTGAAAATGGCGGAAGAAAGTCCCTGCTTCACGTCATTCTGAATTGCAATGGCGTTGGAAACGTTTCCCCGATAACGGATCAGATAAAGGATGGGACCGAAGGTTTCGACCTGGACGATGGGAAAATCGTTTTCCGCCTCCACCAGAGCGGGAACAACATAGCAACCCGATTCGTATCCCGGTCCCGACAGGTTCTCACCTCCGTAAAGGATCCGGCCGCCTTGAGCCTGAACCGCTTCGAGGGCCTGACGGAAAGCAGTTACTGCGTCCACCGAAATTAGAGGACCGACATGGTTTTTTTCGTCCAGGGGATTCCCTATACGCAGGCATTGATACGCCCCGATAAGTGCAGATTTGACCTTATCGTAAACCGCATCATGAATAATAAGACGCCGGGTCGTCGTACAGCGTTGCCCGGCAGTACCCACCGCCCCGAAAACTACAGCCGGAAGGGCAATCTGGAGATCGGCGTGTTCGGTCAGAATAATCGCGTTGTTGCCGCTCAGTTCAAGAATAGATTTGGCCAGGCGCCTGGCGGTTGCCTCGGCCACACGACGGCCCACAGGCACGGATCCGGTAAAGGAGATGAGGGGAATACGGGAATCATTGACTAGCGATTCGCCTATAACCGGGCCGTCCCCGGCGAGAAGAGAAAAGATGCCTTCGGGCAGGTCGTTTTCTTCCAGGACCTTGCCGAGGATCTTCTGGGTAGCGATTGCCGAAAGTGGAACTTGTGGGGCGGGTTTCCATATACACACATTGCCGCATACAGCCGCGATCATGGCGTTCCAGGCCCATACAGCAACCGGAAAGTTGAAAGCTGTGATGATTCCGACCACTCCCCGTGGGTGATACTGTTCGTACATCCGGTGATTTTCGCGTTCTGAATGCATGGTTAATCCATATAGCATGCGTGACTGTCCGACGGCGAAATCGCAGATGTCGATCATTTCCTGCACCTCGCCCAGGCCTTCCTGCAGGGATTTTCCCATTTCATAGGAAACCAGCCTGCCGAGATTCTCCTTGTTATCGCGAAGCCTCAATCCGATCTGGCGGACGATTTCACCCCGTTTAGGCGCCGGCACCTTCTGCCAATCGAGGGATACCTTCACGGCAGTACGGATTACGGTCTCATATTCCTTTTTTGTTACCACTCTGACAGAGGCGATCTGTTTGCTGTCCACAGGCGAAATGATCTCGAGCACTTCTCCGGCTTCTGACATATGCCATTTACTGCCGGTACAGGCGCCGCAATTATTTTTTTCTATTCCCAGCTTCTGAAGAAATTGCATAGCTACCTCTCCCGAATAAGAAATGAGAGTAAGTTTTTTAAAGCCCTATACCCTTTATTCTATCATTGACAAAGATAGTTCTTATAGAGCCGGTTGTTCAATCGAGGAATTTCGAAAGTTGAAGAGGATTGTAGAAAAGTATTTCGTGAAGATGACCTGGGAATATTTTCAAATTCAATGGTTTGGATAATTCTTAAAAGTCTCGGAAAACTTGTTTGTTTCGTCACTTTTCATGCGATGTTTGAGCCGCCTTTTCCGGCATCAGCGTCACACAGATCCTGTTTCCCATATTAAAGTATTTCCGGGCGGCCGCCCGGATTGAAGCGGGAGTCAGTTTCTTGACCGAGGACGGGAAGGTTCGGAGACTCTCTCCCGGCACATCCCCTCTTCGATAGTCGACGGCCAACTGCCCAATGTAACTACGGTTTTGCTTAAGGGATGTTTCGAATGATCTCCGCAGTGCTTCACGCGTATCCGAAACCTGTTGTGCTGTCGGCCCGTGTTTCTTCAGGTCCTCTATTTCATCCAGTATCGTACGCACCAATTCATCTACACGTTCCGGATCGGATCCGAAACTGATGGTAATCGTATATGTTTCCTTCGGAAGCCAGGAGGTACTTGCAGACACGTTGATGCTGTAAGTCGCTCCGAGTTCCTCCCGTACGATGTCGCGCAATCGGGTTTCCATCGTCATGGCTAAAGCTCGGATTCGGGTGCGTTCCGACTGCTTCCCGTAATGAAACGGACCCGTAAACGCTATTCGTGTCTGGCTTTGAGGTTCCGTCCCTTTATAAACTTTTCCATTTATCACTCCCTTTGGAGCACGAACGCCGATATCCCGCCATGTCTCTTCACGATCGGTCGCCGGCAAAGCCCCCAGATACCTTTCGACCAGAGGCTTGATCTGCGCAAGATCAAGGCTACCGACAAACACGAAGATGAAATCGTCTGCGTCGGCGAATCGGTCCTTATAGAAGGCAAGCGATTTTTTCAGGTCGCTCTTCTCCAGCATTTCAATCGTCGGAGGGCGCAGGCGGGGATGATTCTGTGTCATGATGCGCGTGAAGGCATCATTGAACACCGTCATTGGAATAGCTTCACGGTTTTCAATCGCCTGGCGGCTCTGGGTCATCCACAATTGATACAGCGTATCGTCGGCACGAGGAGCAATAAACCGCATATAGATCAGCTGGAACATCGTTTCCAGGTCCTTTAGAGATGCCCCCCCGCTTATGCCTTCCTCGTAGGTCGAAATAAAGGGAGTGGCATTGGCGACCTTGCCCGCCAACAGTTTGCGCAGTTCGATCATATCGAACTCTCCGATACCGCTGCTGGATATCAAAGACGATGCGTTGCTGGCCGACACGTAATCTTCATCGCTGGCGAGCGAGGTTCCTCCCGGGCTGAAACCGGTGAAAAGGACCTGATCCTCATCAAAATCCGTAACCTTCAATACCACTTTTATCCCATTCGCCAGCGTCCACTCCATGATGTCGCCCTCGAGTGCTCGAGTGAGGAGAATCTTCCCGCCTTCGGGTTTATGGGCCAACAGAGGTTGGTCGGTTACGGTATCGACATAGGGGGCAATCTGGATATCGTTAATGGAATCCAAAACGGCAGCCAGTTCACCTTCACTCGGCATTTTGAGATCTTCCTTGTCAGGCCCGGTGAGTAGTACAACGCGGTTGGAGTTTTGGATCCAGTCCCGTCCCACGCGGTTGACTTCCTCCAGGGTGATTTCGGGTATAAACCGCTTATAAAGAGCATATTCATAATCAATCCCCGGAATCGGCTCNNGAGGGTGTGAATCCAAATCTGATTACACGTTCGGCTTCTGTAATCAATGCTTTCAGACCTTGCTGGATACCTTCTTCCAGGACGGAGGCACTCAAGGCATACACGCCCTTGGTACGAACCAAGTTGCCGCTTGACGATGAGGCGCCAAGGAACGGTGGATCAGGATTTCTGGCGAATTCATCAAAGCGGTTGTTCAGCATGCTGTTATAGAGTCGTTCGACGATCTTTCGGCGGTAGTCCTCAACCGTGCGCTCATCCTCCGGTTTCATCATGTAATAGACCTCTATACCTGTCGAGGAGATCTCTTTATCGGTAGCAATGCAATACAGTGTCTCTTCATGATCGGGAACATCGTATAGCTTGCGTTCCCGGGGATTCGGAGGATTGGTCAGGTTTTCGAAGTATTTTTTCGTCAACTCCAACACTTGGGCGGAATCGAAATCCCCCACAGCGATAACGGCCATCAAGTCCGGCCGGTACCAGTCGCGGTAAAAACGCCGAAGAACCTCCTGGTCAAAGGTTTCCAGATTTTCCTTTTTGCCTATCGGCAGGCGTTCGGCATAGCGGGACCCCTTGAAAAGTATAGGGAAATATTTATCCCGCAATCTGGAGTTGGCGCCCTGGCCAAGCCGCCATTCCTCGATCACCACGCCTCGTTCCTTATCGATTTCCTCCGAGTCCAGAGTTATATTACGGCTCCAATCCTTCAAGATCTGAAATGCCTTGGCCATATATTCGGAATTGTCCGTCGGCAATTCGAGCTGAAAGATAGTTTCATCGAACGATGTGGATGCATTTATTTCCGGACCCAGGCGCATGCCGATAGACTCCATGAAACCAATCAGCTCCTGCTTCTTAAAATTTTGGGTGCCGTTGAAGGCCATGTGTTCCAGAAAGTGCGCCAGACCGAGTTGGTCATCATCTTCGAGGATGGATCCTGCGTTGACGATCAGTCGCAACTCAGCCCTGTTTTCAGGTTCTCGATTCTCCCGGATGAAATACCGGAGGCCGTTGGCGAACCTCCCAACCATTACATCGGGATCGACAGGTAGCAGCTGCTCCAGGGGCCGCGCCTGTGCATCGGTAATGGTCGCAATGCCTGAAGCCTGGTTCAGGCTATTGACCGGGGCTTTCGAGGCTTCGGAGTAAAGGGCACCCGAGATTGAAACAAGACATACTGTAAGAAATAATTCCGCCGCCAAATGCAATTTTCTTTTCATTATTTCTCCAACTCCTCAGTATGGAGAGCCTGAAGAGCTTTCGGATGCAGATTCGACCGTTCTAAGGACCAGTCATCACGCTGCTGCCTGTTTTGGGATCGAAAAAGTAGCTTGTTGTCCCGTCGCTGCCGATGTACCCGCCGGCGGTTGCGCGCTGATAGGCGCCGCCCTTGCCTCGGCTGAACTGAAACAAGTTGCCGATCGCTATCGCATTGCCCTCAAAGCCGAAATTGCCTTGATAGTCCACCCACCAATGCCCCTGTTGTACTGGAACTCCAAGGCTTTGCAGCCCCACTACATCCTGCATATGGAGTTGCCGGCCGTTTATAAAAACGCCCGTATTGCCGCGGGATGCATCCGCTTTCAGCGGGCCTCCCAAATCCATGCCGGGCATAGTAAAACCAAGCGTTGGTCCGCCGTCAATGCCCCACGCACCTGAAACTCTGTCATACCAAAAATCGCCTCGCGGAATCTTCATCCGCATCTCCTGCTCGAGCCGGCGCACTTGCTCCTCCGCAATCATGGCGCCATTCACACGCAAATTCGAAACCGGCTCAGCACCCATCTTACCGGGCGCTACTTTGTTACCCTTAGCCGATTCTGGAGATTGTTTCATCAACATTTGGGTCTCACCGTCGACTGTAAACATCAAGGTTGTACCGTTCAAGGTCATACGGAACGGTACGCTCTCATCATCAATAATCAAAGCACCCACCAGGGCATCGTCTTGTTCCCGGCATGTGAAAACAACCGATTCATCATAGATCGAAATCACTCCTGAAAATTGATCACCAGCGTCTTCTTCAATTAACAGCACGACACCATCGCCCTCATATGTGCCTAAAAATGGACTGCTAGCGGCACATGCTATGCTGGTCAGGCACAATAGGAAAAACTGGAACAGGTTTGACTTCATGGCACAATCTCCCAAGTTTGTAATATACAAGTTTTGCAAAGTTCACGCCAAAGCCGGCAAGGATTCCGCTCATGGGCAAATCTTTGCAATAGGTGCAATAAGCCGCTTACCATCCGTGGTTGTTTTGGTATTTGCATGTTGTCACACCGGATCATGTTCTTCTCATGCGCAGCTTCAAATGTTTCTGTTGTCCGCAAGGCAAGTTTCAGGACTTGCTCAACAAGTATGGCACCGGTTTTTATCCGGCTATCAAGCGTCTGCCCCTCGATGAGTTCCATGACGGGGAAGCGGTACTCGTCAGCCTGTTCCAGATCATAGATCCCTGCAATGTTGGGGTGTTTCAGGAATGCCGGGAGCTTGGTCTCCCTATCCAAACGGGCCATTCTTTCGGGATTACTGGTGAGCGAAACCGGCAGGAACCTCAGGGCCACCTTGCGGTCCAGGTTTGTGTCCTCGGCTAGGTAGACTTTTCCCATATCTCCCTTGCCGATCTTCTT
>DKBB01000014.1:4517-14954 GCA_002451015.1 Acidobacteria bacterium UBA6911 | reverse complement strand
CTGAACGCCGCCGTCGAGGCCGCACGCGCGGGGGATGCCGGAAAAGGGTTTGCCGTTGTTGCCGAAGAGGTCCGCAATCTGGCCATGCGAAGTGCGGAAGCTGCGAAAAACACTTCCAAACTTATCGAAGAATCGGCAAAAAATGCCGAGGGAGGCGTGGAGATCAATCAGGAAGTTCTGGTCAATCTTGAAGAGATCAATTCCCAGGTAAACAAGGTCAGCGAAGTTATGGCTGAAATCGCTTCAGCATCGGATCAACAAAGCCAGGGAATTGACCAGATCACTACCTCTGTCCAGCAGATGAGTGACATGACCCAGCAGAATGCGGCCAATTCGGAAGAGTCGGCGGCATCGGCCGCGGAGTTGGACAATCTCGCCCATAAGATGCAGAAACTTGTCGATGCATTCGAGATGGGGATACAATCAGACAAACATTCTGCCGGCACTTTCAACATTAATTTGAAATCGCTGCCGGGCAAACCAAAGATAATGTCAGACAATTCTGCAGTCATATCAAAGGAAGAGAAATCCGGCGGCAGGGAAAGAAAAGCCGAGGATCTGATTCCCTTTGACAGCGATTACGATATCCTGAGGGAATTCTAGCAGCCCGTGCTAAAAGTACAACAGAATCTACAGAACAGAGGGGCTGTCGCTCAGTGACAGCCCTTTTTTTATCGGGCTGCATTTCACCGCACATCGTTTGTATGCTATCGTGTAACGTCTGTTTTCCTGAAGCGGGCGCACAGATAAAGCTGGTGCACCCGCTTCAGGAAGACAGATAAGCAGAAAGAAATTACCTGAAAAATCAGGAGTACGATCATATGAGCCGCAATCCTTTCTCTCCCTTGAAGCTTTTCACTCATATGGATCGTCTGCACGAGTGGTGGAAGGGGCAGAATGTCTATCCGATAACGCTTGAGCTGGGTCCGGCCACAGTCTGCAATCATTACTGTACATGGTGCATGCACGGGGCTTATTTCGGAAAACACAGGAATGATACCAATGTCTCGAAGCCCTATCCCGACAACAGCATTATGAAGTTCTCTTTCTACAAACGTATCCTCGATGAATGTATTACCTTAGGCATAAAAAGCGTCATTCTTTCGGGAAGCGGCGAGCCGTTCATGAATCCCGAAATATCGCAATTCATAGAATATACAAAACAAAGCGGCGTGGATATCGCCGTGATCACAAACGGTTCGGTCATCCGGGAACCGGACATCCTTGCAGCCGTCTCCTCGGCGACCTGGATCCGTGTAAGCCTGGACGCCGGAACGTCTCAAACACGCCAACGGGTTCACAGGACCACGAAAAACGATTTCGACAACACTCTGGAAAATATGCGGCGCATGGCAGCCGCAAAGAAAAGTCTGAATACTTCCGTTCAGTTGGGAGCCCAGATTGCCCTGTGTCCGGAAAACGTCCATGAAATATTCGAGGTAGCCCGTATTTCCAAGGAATGCGGGATGGATTACGTACAGATCAAGCCCGTAATTTTTCATCCCAGATCCTCGAATTCCCAGCTTGAAAGGGATTTCTTTCTGAACGCATTGAGCGTTGCGCACGACACAAGGGGAAAACTGCAGGATGACGGATTTAAAGTCTATGTAAAGGAAGACCAGTTTGGCGCAATCCTGGCCGACAACCATGAAGTCGGCCTGTATCAGCAGTGCTATGCCAATTTCTTTCCGATTATCGAGGCAAACGGCCTTGTTTATTATTGCAGCCAGACCCGCGGACTGCCGGAATTCGCGCTTGGGGATCTGAACAAGAATTCATTCCGTGAAATCTGGGAAGGTGAACGGAGGCAAAGAATCAATCAGTCGATCGACGTTGCGAAATGCCAGCCGATATGCCGCTGTCACCCTATCAATAAAGCCCTTTGGGCCATCCGGCATCCCGATCCCGGCGTGAATTTCGTATAAAAAAAGACCGTCGAAATGGTCGAAGGTTGAAATGAAAGTATTTGTGACAGGGGGAAGCGGATACCTCGGGACGCATATATGCCGCCGTCTGAAGGCGCGCCGTTTTGAGGTGGACAGCCTGTCCCGCCGGGAAGGCTTCGATATCCGCAAATCCGGCAACCTCGGATTCCTGTCCCGGTACGATGCGGTTGTTCACCTGGCCGCCCATCTCGATAAAAACCCCGGCGCGGCGGATAGCTGCTTCGCCGTGAATGCCCAGGGCACGCTGAATATTTTAAAAAAGCTGCGCAGAGGCCAGATATTCCTGTTTGCCTCCACGAAAGACGTCTACGGCAAACACACTCTGCGCCGAAGCCGTGTGAGTGAAAAATGCCCGACGGATTTTACCGGGCAGGGCGCCTACGAGTGGTCGAAACTGATTGCAGAAAAATATGTGCAATACTATGCGCAACGTCTGAACCTGCGATCGGCGATTCTGCGGCTTTCGACCACATATGCCCCGTTAACCGAGGGAAACCGGGGGTCTTTCATCAATTTTTTCGCCCGGGCGGTCAGGCACGGAATTCCGATAATACTGAAAGCCCGAGGGCGCCAGGTCCGGGACCTTCTGCATGTGAACGACCTGGCCGACGCCATGGAACGCTGCCTGCGCGCGGAAATTTCGGGAGAAATTTTCAATGTCGGCGGTGGGCCGGACAATGTCACGACCCTGGCCGGGCTTGTGGATCTATTGGCCTCCCTGATCGGGAAGGATCCGGCGCTTCAAAAGATATCGGAAAAAGAAACCGGACAAATGCGTTACGTCACCGATATCCGGAAGATAGAACGCACCCTGAACTGGACTCCCCGCATAAAACTGTTAAAAGGTCTGAAGACAATTCTATAATGACTCGCCCGTTTACCAAGATACTCATTCGCGGCACCAACTGGATCGGCGACAGTGTGATCACTCTCCCCGCGCTGCGCGAGATACGCCGGGCCTTCAGCGGATCCAGCCTTTCGCTCCTGGTAAAACCGTGGGTCGCGGATTTATTCACCGGCGCCGACTTCTTGGATGAGATCATACCCTACGACCGTCGCCCGGGCCTGCAGGGATTCCTGCGATTCGCACGTTTTTTAAGGAAGAAGAATTTCGACGCGGCTATCCTGCTGCAAAACGCCTTTGAAGCCGCCGCCCTGGCATTTGCGGCCGGGATCCCGACAAGAATCGGTTTCCCCACCGACGGACGGCGTTTTCTAATAACCCATCCCCTTAAATTCGCCTATCCGGTTTGTCACGAACATCAGATATACGACTACCTCAATATCGCCTCCCAAACGGAAACTCTGCTGACGGGGAAAAGCCGGGTCGATTTTCTGAAACCGCGGTACCGGTTGCCGGTGGATGAAAAAGCCCAAAATACCATGCACGATCAATTGCGTACCCTGGGATGGAAAAAGGAACGCCGTCTTATCGCAATCAATCCGGGAGCGACCCATAATCCGCTGAAACGATGGTTCCCCGACCGGTTCGCGCGCCTTTCAGACATGTTGCTGGACCGGATAGATTGCAGTGTTGTGATGGTAGGAGCATCCTCGGAAGAGTCGATCTCGGATGAAATTATCGAACAGATGCAGCACCGCCCCATCAAGCTGACCGGCCGGACTTCCCTGGCTGAATCGATCGCCGCGTTGAGCCTGTCCGACCTGGTGATCTCCAACGACACCGGTCCGGCTTACATCGCAGCCGCACTCGACCGGCCCACCATCACTATTTTCGGACCAACGAATTACTGGTCCATTTCCCCGACTTCCCCGACGTCGCTGATCCTGAACCAGCCGGTTTCCTGCGCCCCGTGCCGATTGAAAAGCTGCCCGACAAACCACGAGTGCATGAAAGGGATCACCGTGGATAAGGTATATGAAACGGCACTCAATCAGTTGGGGCTAAAATAAAACCGTTGAACGCGTGAACGTGCGGCACGTGAGGAGATGAGATACCATCTCTTGTGGTTCGGGAGTTGAAATGCGGCCAGGATACGTTCCGGCATGGAAACGCTAATTACAAATCTGGCTATAAATAAATCAACGTAGCGGAACCGGAACGTGCAACGCCGCCTTATTTTCCTTTGATACAACGGACCGTATCGCGTGCGATGAGTAGCTCTTCATTTGTCGGGATGACCCAGACTTTGCAGGGACTGCCGGCAGCGCTTATTTCCTCCTCGGCGCCCCGGGTCTCAAGGTTCTTGTCGGAATCGAGAATAACGCCCAGGGACTGCAATCCCTGGCAGGTTTCCGCCCGCACTTCATCCGCGTTTTCACCGATCCCGCCGGTGAATACGACGGCGTCCGCACCGCCCAGTGCGGCCATATACGATCCGATGTACTTTCGGACGCGGTAACAGAAAATTTCCACGGCCAGGCCGGCGCGCCGGTCGCCCTCTTTCCGCTTTTGAAGAAGATCCCGCATGTCGTTGGAACTGCCCGAGAGGCCGAGCAGACCGCTCTGCTTGTTGAGCAGTGTATCCAGTTTCGCTATATCGGATCCAAAACGGTTCAGAAGATACAAAAGGGCTCCGGGATCCACGTCACCGGGACGCGTGCCCATTACCAGCCCCTCCATCGGCGTAAAACCCATCGAGGTATCGACGGACTTCCCTCCGTCGACGGCGGTTATGGAGCAGCCGTTGCCGAGGNNCCGTGGAATCCGAAGCGGCGCACCTTGTCTTTCTTGTAGGTCTCATACGGAATGGCGTACAGATAGGCTCTTTCAGGCAGAGTGGCGTGAAACGCGGTATCGAAGACCGCCACCTGGGGAACTTCAGGGAGCAATTCCCGCGCGGCGCGGTACCCGTTCAGATTGTGCGGATTATGCAGCGGAGCCAGCTCGCAGCATTCCTCAATGGCATTCTCCACAGCGGCATCGATCAGGGCCGAGTCCCTAAAATGCTCTCCGCCATGCACCATCCGGTGCCCGATGCCTTCAATCTCCGCCGCACTTCTAAGGGTTCCGCTCTTTAAAAGCAGGTTGAACAGCTCTTCGATCGCCCTTTTATGGTCCGGCACATTCTTCTCGAAATTAAAGGAACGTCCGTCCGCCGTCGTACAGCTGGCGGAAGATCCCGCCTCGCCGATCCTCTGAATCAATCCCCGCACCAGCAGCTTTTCTTCCGTTTCAATCCGGCGGATATCGAGGAGTTGAAACCTGAGAGAGGAACTGCCGCAGTTAATGACCAGAACTTTCATAAAACAGATCCTTAAAATATCATTTAAGCGCCGACGGCACTGGCATCCTGTTGATACATTACCCGGCGCATGCAGGCGCATAACGGGCATATCGGAAACGCGGCTGTTAACGTTTAAACGAGAAACGCCATAACGTGCAACGGCTTTATCTATTCACGTGTACAACTTTTGCCGGCGGGAACCCGTTGAAACAGGTGGAAGAGGCGTGGCTGTATGCGCCTATGTTTTCACTGTAAACCAGGTCGCCCAGCCGGAGTTCCGGCAGTTCTTCCGCCTGGGAGATGGTATCGAGGGCATCGCATGTGGGACCGAACACGGCGGAAATGCTTTTGGGACCCTTTCGCAAAGCCTTGATCGGATACTGGCAGTGGTCGAACAGTATGCCGGAAAAGGTATGATAGATGCCATCGTTGATATAGTAGCACCGCTTCCCGTCCCGCTCGGACTTCCCGATCACCTCGGCCACAAGGGTTCCAGCCGACCCGACCATGAACCTTCCGGGCTCCGCAAGTATCTCCATGCTTGCGGGAAAGAGGCGATGCAGCTCCTTGTTCAGAATTTTAGCCAGTTCCCGGAATGGTCGCACATGCGGATCGTACCGGACGGGGAATCCGCCTCCGATATCGAGCAATCGCATGGGGTATCCGCGCGCCTCCGCCTCCTCCATAATCGAAGCGGAGGTGGAAACCGCCTGCACATAGTTTTCAAAATTCGTACACTGGCTTCCGACATGAAACCCGAGGCCTTCAACCGTCAAGCCGGCGTCATGCGCCCGGGCCATGAGATTCACGGCTTCGGCCGGAGACGCGCCGAATTTGCTGGACAACTCGACCATCGATCCCGTATTGGGAACACGGATACGAAGCACAAGCCCCGCATGGGGCGCATTTTTGCGGATTTTTGTGATTTCCTCGGAATTGTCAAAAGCCACCAGCGGCTTATACCGGTCCAGTTCCTCCAACGTATGCGTGTCCTTGATGGGGTTGGAGTAGACGATCTTGTCCCACACAAAGTTCTGGCGTTCCTTTGAAGGCAGATGGCGGATGTTGCCATAGACCAGATTGAACTCGGCGACAGAGGCGACATCGAAACTGGCCCCGATATCATAGAGGGTCCGGATTATGGCAGGGTCCGGATTGGCTTTCACGGCATAATAGGCCTGCACCCGCGGCAGGCACCGCCTGAATTCGGCATAATTGCCGCGTATGGCTTCGTGATCCACGATAAACAGAGGTGTTCCATGTTTTTGAGCCAGTTCTTTAAGAAGAGACGTTTTGTTCCGGACCTGTTTCGTTGTCATAGTTTATTTGATTTATGGTCACCCGTGTTCTGAATACCTGCCAGCGACGATTCACCGGACTGCAGACCGCCGGCTGCCTTTTTAGAACTCCTGGTTGTTTTTTTCGAATTCCTTCTTAACCAGATTTATGCATGCCGGAAGCCGATCGTAAAGGCGCTTCAGCTTTCTCGGTTTGTGCCCGGCCAGGGCATAATGCGTCAAAATGGGAAGAGCGATGGTCGAATCCAGGTAGCAGACAATAGCATCGGGAAGCTTTTCGGGATCGACCTTTCCCCAGGTACTGGCCTCATGAGGAGTCGCTCCGGAAAGCCCGCCGGTATCGGGGCGGGCATCGGTGAACTGGATAAAGAAATCGTGCCCCTCTTCCTTAATACACAAAACTTCCTGGATCTGGGGTTCTGTCTGGAGCAGGAAATTTTTCGGAGATCCTCCGCCTATCATAAGAGCACCGGTTTTGTACCCAGCCCGTTTCGCTGCGAGGACTATCCCGGTGGATTCGTTGACATCCCGTGACGGATTGATGCGCAACCCGTTCCCACGAAGCTCGACTCCTGCGATGTTCATCCCGATGGTGGAATCCCCGGGAGAAGAACAGAAGCAGGGAACACCGGCCCGGTAGGCGGCAGCCAGAAGAGACGTGTCCTTTCGGCGTGTCTGTCTCTCAAATTCCGCACAATACTTTCCCAGCAGATAATGCAGTTCCGCCGTACCCATCTCATGCTGGAACTCCTGCTGCATCAAAACTTTTCTCAGGACAAAATCCGTTGCTGTCAGGACCTCGTTGTTGTCGATCAGGATATCGTAAATGCGCACCACTCCGACCCTTCTCAGTTCCGGATCTCGGGTAAAGGGCGATCCGCTGTACAGAGGCATGTCCAGTGCATGGTGCAGATCGTGATACAGGTTTGCGCCGGTTGAAACAATCCAGTCCACAAAACCGGCCTTAATAAGGGGAATAATAGCGGCAGAACCGAGTCCTGCCGGTGTCATGGCACCCGCCAGACTCATGCCTATGGTCACTTTGGCGCCAAGCATCTTCTCAGTGAAGAGACGGCAGGCCTCCTTCAGGCGGGCTCCGTTGTAGGCCAGCATCGTGCTGTCGATCAGTTCCGGCAGGGTTTCTTTTCCGGTAATCGGTTTTGGAAGAATTCGCTTTCCGCGCAGATACTTTTCTTTACCCTCGGCGAACTCGCGCGGATAACGACTTCTGAAATCCTTCAGCATTTTGATCTTGCCCATGCTTTCTCCTTCCCCTAATTTCTCACAAATAATGCATTAACATGGGACAGCCCCTGGAGTGCCGGCCTTAGCCAAGTTTTTGTTTGCGGATGTACTTATTTCCCGGCCAGGATATATGAAAACACCTTGTAAACGAGTTTAGCGACTAAAAAATCAGGGGCCCGCAAACCCGGCACCGGCGCCAGTTCCACCACATCAAAGACCGGAACAGCCGCAGCGTTCACGCAGACTGTCCGGGCAATTTCAAGCATGCGCTCCCAGGAAATTCCCCCGGGTTCAGGCGTTCCCACTGCCGGCATTATCGACGGGTCCAATCCGTCCACGTCGATCGTTAAATACACATTCCTGTCTCTTACGAATTCCGCCAGATCTTTTAAATACAGTCCCCCGGGATCGTTTGCCTCTGCACTGAAAACCGTGCGGACATCCTGCCGCCCCTTCAGGAAGGAAACCTCTTCACTTGAAATATTCCGAATCCCGATCTGGTAAATCGGGCAAACTTCCACAATCCTCCTGGCGGCACAGGCGTGACTGTATGGAGAACCTTCATACTCCGCCCTCATATCCGCATGCGCATCCACGTGCACGGCTACAAGCTGGCCGGATTTCAGGGCGCGTGCCGCGCCCCGAGCCACTCCGGCAGAGATGCTGTGCTCGCCGCCGAGTATACCCAGAACTTCCGGATGCTGTGCGTTCAGCAGAATGGACGCAACCACATCCTCGATAGACTGCATCATTGTGTCGGGAGAACGAAGCACGAGTTCCATCGGGGGGAGGGTGTGGATGCCGTAATCCATTACAGGTTCACGGCCGAACTCCAGGTCGTAGAGTTCCACCTGTCGGGAAGCTTCCAGGATCGCGGTCGGGGCGTCTCTCGTTCCCGCTCCGTAGGAGGTTGTGGATTCATACGGAATCGGCAGAAGCCAGCCGCGGGCGCGTTCGGGATCCGCAATCTCTTCCGTGAGTCCCAGAAAATTCCAAGGGTTTTGGAAGTGTACACGCTCTGTCATGGCTATATTCTTGGATGATTCGGATTGCGGAATGCGGCAGCAACCTGCCGCACTCCAAATATATACCCTGGCGATTAATTCTTCGCCCGGCCGCCGACTCCTTTTGCCTTGGAAATATCTTTCTTGGCCGATTCTTTCGGACGCAGCTTGCGGGTTGCCGTGCCTGCCCGCCAGAGTTCCGAGTTCGCCATTCGGTTCAATTCCTTGGTGAGTTGGACCTGGTAATCCGACCGGCCACAGGACTGCAGCACGCGCTTTGTCTCCGCTCCCGAAGCCACTCTCTGGTACAGTTCCTTGAACACGGGCATTACGGCCTTTTTAAACTTCGGCTTCCAGTCGAGCGCACCCCTCTGGGCGGTTGCGGAGCAGTTGGCATACATCCAGTCCATGCCGTTTTCGGCAACCAACCGGATCAGGCTCTCGGTGAATTCCTCAACCGTTTCGTTGAAAGCTTCGCTCGGGCTGTGGCCGTGCCTGCGCAACACCTCGTACTGGGCTTCCATGACCCCGGCGATCGCCCCCATGAGAACGCCGCGTTCACCGGTCAGGTCGCTGTAGACCTCATTCTTGAAGGTAGTGGGGAACAGGTAGCCGGAGCCGATCGCGATTCCGAGAGCGATACAGCGGTCCATAGCCCGTCCCGTCGCATCCTGTTCGACGGCAAAACTGGAATTGATGCCGGCGCCGGAAAGGAAGTTTCGGCGGACGGAAGTTCCAGAACCCTTGGGGGCCACCAGCAGCACATCCACATCCTTCGGGGGGATCACTTTGGTCAGATCCTTATAGGCAATCGAAAAGCCGTGAGAAAAATAGAGGGCGTCTCCCGGTTTCAAATGCTTTTTTACAATCGGCCAGATGGCCCGCTGGGCCGCGTCGGAAACGAGAAACTCAATAACCGTTCCCCGTTCGGAAGCCTCTTCGAGGTCGAAGAGGTTCTTGCCGGGAATCCATCCGTCTTTTCTTGCTCGATCCCAATCCGCTTTGAATTTCTTGGATTGGCCTACAATGACGTTGAAACCGTTGTCTTTCATATTCAAAGACTGCGCAGGTCCCTGGACACCGTATCCGATCACAGCAATCGTCTCGTTCTTGAGTACCTTGCGCGCCTTTGCCATCGGGAATTCTTTTCTTGTTACGACTTTTTCCTTAACACCGCCAAAGTCGATGATCGCCATGTTGATTTCCTCTCTTCTTCTAAAATGTAAGTAGTCCCAATCAGCCACAGGCCGATTGCATTGGGTGATTTCTATAAGTCATTCATCATGCCTGTTCCATACGCCTCCAGCGTATTGAAAAGAGTAATTTAACCATATAGCCCGCGTTTATGTGCGAATAAATTGGAGAATACTGCATAATTTTTTTATCAATGCCTGTCCGGACAATCATCAATGGAAGGATTGCAATGTCCGGTGCCGCGCTATAATAATGGATCATTGACTATGGAGAAGATATGAAAGCCTACCAGATTGAAGATTTCGGGTTGGAAAGCATAAAGGTTGTCGACCGTCCGGTGCCCAAACCCGGCCCGCACCAGGTTCTGATCCGGATGCAGGCATGGTCCCTGAATTATCGCGACTTATTGACCGTCAAGGGGTTCTACAATCCCCGGCTCAAAATGCCGCAAATCCCTCTTTCGGATGGAGCCGGTGAAGTGATGGAGGTCGGTCCGGAAGTACGGAGCGTCAAAGCCGGCGACCGGGTGTGCAATACTTTTTTTGAACACTGGGTATCCGGC
>DKBB01000014.1:0-4491 GCA_002451015.1 Acidobacteria bacterium UBA6911 | reverse complement strand
CCCGACAACTTGGCGCCGAACACACCATCAACTATAAAGAAATCCCCGAATGGGGCAAACATGTCCGCAAGATTATGCATGGGCGCGGAGTCGACCTGGTCGTGGAGGTAGGAGGCAGCGGGACATTCAATCAGTCCGTCGCGGCCTTGAGGCGGGGCGGCATGCTGAGCCTGATCGGAGTACTGGCTGGAGGCGGGGAACCGAATATCCTGGCGGTTTTAATGAACGGCATCCGTGTCCAGGGTATTTTCGTGGGATCGAAGGAGATGTTTGCCGGCATGAATGCGGCCATTGAAATGCACAGTCTGCGTCCCGTCGTCGACCGGACGTTCGGTTTCGAGAATTTGAAAGAAGCATTTCAATATATGGAGGCCGGAAGGCACTTCGGCAAAATCTGCATACAAAAGTAATCCGTAGCCTGTTGGCAATAAGCAGTATGGATGGTAAAGATATTCAGCGGAGTCCAGAAGAAAAGGAGTCAGAAGTAAGGAGCCAGAAGGATAAAGCCTTTATATTCGGAATAAGCACTCATATCCAGCCCCTACTCCTGACTTCTGGCTTCTGACTTCCTGTATGAATACAAACAGATTTAGATAATACCGTCGGAAAACGGCTAAAATCCCAATAACATTAAAATGCCATTTTTCTTGCTTCACAACCGCTCTGCACTGAGAATAAAAATGGTGTTCGACCAGGTGGGCACCATTACACACGATTGCAAAAATGGTGACAGGCTAGAATTTCCCTTTTTTATAAAACACCATTTAAGTGACCGTTGCCATGACAGAAAAAAGGGAAATTCTAGCCTGTCACCATTTTTTATGGAGGAACAGTAAGGATGGAAAAGTCTGATATTATGAAATACGTCGTGGACAAACCCGCGTACGAGGTTATCCCGAAAATGGAAGTAAAAGGTCGGATCCCCGCAATGACCTTGATGAGCAGCAATCTTGTACCGGGAACCAAGATGTACGTGGAAACGGGATGGGTGCTGGGCATGCCGGATCCGAATCCGCATATTGAAGAACACGCCCACGACTACGACGAAATCGTGATACACCTCGGAACGGATCCGAACAATCCCGAGGACCTGGGTGGAGAGATCGAGATCGGCATGGACGGGAACCCGGTCACTATCAAAAACACATCCGCCATTTACATACCGAAGGGAATGAAACACGGACCGCTGGTCTGGAAAAAGTTCGAGCGGCCCCACCTGGAACTGACCATTATGATCGGGGCAGGAACCCTGGCTGAAGCCGATCCCGGGGGGCATGAGAAACTGAAAAAAGGAACTGCCTGACACAGGGATCGTCCGGAGAGAATGTATGAAAGTACCACTGCTGGATCTACGGGCACAATACGCGACGATTAAAGACGAAGTTCATTCCGCTGTAGGAGAAGTACTGGAAAGTCAGCACTTTATTCTGGGCCATCAAGTTGCGTCCCTGGAAAAGGAAATTGCGGAATTCTGCAATGTCCCTTTTGCTATCGGCGTCGCATCCGGATCGGATGCGCTTTTGCTGTCACTGAAAGCACTTGGAGTCGGAGCCGGGGACGCCGTCATAACGGTTCCCTTTACCTTTTTTGCGACTGCCGGCACGATATCCAATCTGGGCGCTCGTCCGATCTTCGTCGACATCGAGCCTTGCGGATACGAAATGGACCCGGAACAGCTGGATTCTTTCCTGTCACGGGAATGCAGCGTTCACTCGCACGATCGCAAGCTGATTCACAAGGCATCCGATTCCGTTGTCAAGGCGATTCTGCCGGTGCATTTATTCGGCCAATGCGCGGACATGGATGAAATTTCCGCAATTGCACAGCGATATGACCTTCCGGTTATTGAAGATGCCTGCCAGGCACTGGGCGCTTCATACAGGGGCAAGGCAGCCGGGGCTATCGGAGATTTCGGATGTTTCAGTTTCTTTCCTTCTAAAAACCTTGGGGGAGCCGGAGACGGAGGCATGATTCTTACATCCGACGAAGAATTGGCCCATAAAGCCCGATTGCTCCGATCCCATGGACAAAAAGATGCGTATTACCATTCAACGGTAGGTTTCAACAGCAGGCTGGATGAAATCCAGGCGGCAGTTTTACGGGTGAAACTGCCCCACCTGTCGAGATGGTCCGAAGCACGCGGTAAAAATGCCGAGGAATACAAGAACGGTTTTAATGCCGCCGGGCTCGCATCAGCTATCACACCCCCAATCATTCTTCCGGAGCGATCGCATATTTATCATCAATACGTGATCCGGTGTGAAAAACGCGACGCACTGCAGGATTTTCTCAAGGGAAAAAACATCGATACAAAAGTTTACTATCCCGTGTCTCTGCATGAACAGGATTGCTTCCGCGCCCTGGGTTATCGTCCAAACGATTTTCCACACTCCCACGCAGCATCGAAGGAAACGCTGGCCCTGCCGATTTACCCGGAACTGTCGACGGAACAAAAGCAGCACGTTGTGGATTCGATTGCTGAATTCTATAAGATATAAAATGGTGACAGGCTAGAATTTCCCTTTTTTCTNNTCTCTTCTTAAAAAATCGGAAATACTCGATTTGATGACCCAGGTTGGAAAGGTACCCGCACAACAGCAGGATGAGAAAATCGAACAGCTCTGGACCAGCGACGGCGGCAGTAAAACTCCGCGATCGGATTTCCTGTATTGTGCCGGATTTGCCTATCTCGATCGCTACAAAGCCCAGGCATGTCTGGGACGCGCTTTCGAAAACGGGCTGGGCATCGTCCAGGATTACTCCGACGCCTACGCATGGTATGCCATCGCTCTGGAGCACCCGATCGAGGATACAGCCGTCAGAAACCATATCCAGGCCGGCAAGGATCGTGTAAAAATGACCCTTCTCTCCGTCTATCCTGCCCCGAGCGATTTTGAGCTCGAGGAACTCGTAAAGAATAAGAAGGAAAAAATCGCGCTGTATATGAAGGAAATCCGCGACACCGGGAAATAGATGGAATCCCGCGGGCAGGATCAGGGAATACCGGATCCCGGCAAGTGAGACTGACAGACATTTTTGAATTTTAAATGGCGGGGATTTTAATATTTAATCTTCAATCCACTTCCAGAATAGCGAATTATCATCCTAAAAACGGCAGGCCCGCAATGCGGCAGGCGCCCCTTCGATAGCCACTGGGGAACAGGTCCCTCAACTCGCCCATTTCGATGCCGTTTGCCTTACAGGCTTCAAATACGGTGGGGATATTTTTTGTTATGCTGTAGTATTCCCTAAGATAGCGAAGAATTTGCCAGTGCTTCTCAGTCAATCCATCAAGNNCCTTGACCCGCATATCCCACCGACGTTCCCGGTGAAAAATACGAGCGAAAAGGAAAAAGCGGACAGACACGAACTGGCAAGCCCGGTTTTTTAATATCAAATTGACGGGGATTCATGGGTTGTCTAGAATGGACGTACGGTTTGATCAGCCCACAGGCTGTTCATGACCCAAGGCTCGGTGGGCTGGTTCTGGTAGGGCCTCCCGCCGCGCCTGTCTCCAATTTCGATACCCAACCTCCATTCCGGTTCGGAATTGAGGCCCAATCCAGTTTACGGCTGTCCACCTCCTATGGGGGTTCATCCGCTCATCTAAAACGGACAGGATTTAAAAATCAATTGTCGCTCTCCGGCTTAGTGCCGGTCATGTAGATACACTCCGTTATATTCGAAATATCGAAAGGTCTGGTCATGCGTGCGAATACTTTCCGGTCACACTCGTTGGGATACGCTTCTTTGCCGCCCGCTATTACGACCCGCACATAGGGAATTCTGGGATCTTTCATGATATGGCTGCTCATCTGCTGGCTGACCCGAATGCCGAGGTTGCTGTCGATAATGACAAAGTCCGGCTTGAAATGGTCGATGATTGCCGAGCAGTTATATTCGCAATCCGTAATTTCAAGATTGAACCGGGCTCCGTCGGCCTGGGCTATCAGTGCGCTTGACAGGACCTGGTCGTCCGTTACGACAAGAACATTAGCTCGCTTGCCGTGCATTTCCTGAAAATAGCTGCAATCTTCACAGTGTTGATCACAATAAACCTTTGGGTGATGGACATCGGGAGCCAGTTTGGCCACTTCATAGCATCGCAGGGCACGAAGTTCATACACGGCACAATTCAGGCATGCCTCCTGCACTTTCCCGTTGCCGTTGTATTCCCAGCAATACCGGTATCGGGACTTCGAAGGAGCATGCATGTCATTTGCCAAGGTCCTTTCAGACCCGGCCAGGAGACGCTCCAGATCGCGCCGATCGATCCGATGATGCCCTCCGGCAGTACGTCGGGCGGCAAGATGTCCGGACTGAATCCATTTAAATATGGTATTTCGGGTCACGGAACAGAGGGCCGCAGCCTTCCCTGTACTGATGAATTCGGAATTATTCATTATTTCTATATTATCCGTTTTATTCACTTTTAACATTTTCAGACTAATCCCCGTACAATGTCATATAAAAATGGTGACAGGCTAGAAT
>DKBB01000118.1:15868-33401 GCA_002451015.1 Acidobacteria bacterium UBA6911 | reverse complement strand
GGCCAGACTACCTTTGGACACATTGCAAACTTTGAGCATTGGTTCTCATACATTCCAAATTTAAAACCAAAATTTATACTTTTTTATATTGGTCTGAATGATAAGTGGGCAGCCAGCCCGAATGGCAAATTTGACGACGCCGTCAAGCCCGATCAAAACGCAAGCCTAAACCTTAGAAAAATAATTTTGAGTAAAAGCGCATTACGTAACGCCTGGATCAATTTGACCGGCCTGATAACAATAAAAGGAAAGCCAGGACATAGTGTGGAGGACTGGAGCTCTACCTACCAGGTCACAGTTGATAACAATGCAAAGATCAGCGAACAAGACGCTCTACTCCTTGAGGCATATAAGAAGCGTGTGGCACGACTTATAGTCCTAACCAGAGAAATTGGCGCTAAAGCAATTATTGTTAATCAGAAAAGCATGCTCCACACGACAAAGGGAAATAGTATAGAGGTTAACGTTCTCGAAGGTTGGGATGAAGATTATTCTGTCAGGCTCGCAATACTGGAGCATAATTTTGCAAAAGCCACGTTGGAAACATGCACGGAATTCAAGGCGATTTGCATGGACCTGTCCAACGATTTAGCGAACCAACTTTCTGAGAAGCATTTCTATGATCTTGACCATAATAACCCAGCGGGTACAAAGCTGGTGGGTGAATATATGGCCGAAAGAATTTCACAAGCACTGGGTACCGGCGATGAAGACTAGTCTAGTCACAATGGAACGACCGACAATAGGTCGCGCGCATATGGCAAATCTCCCCGGGATTGCCGGAGACTCCATCATTTGAGAGGACCGGGTCTCTCCATCGGCCGGTTTCAAGAATGGTTTTGGGTGGGCGCGCCTCGAGACCAGCCACAACCTCGGTCCTGCACCACCAGAGATTGTGCCCGGGATAAAAGGCCCTGTGTCACGCATTTTTTGACCGATTCGATGCTGTGTGCTTAGAATCGGTAAGGGCGGAAACTCTTTTTGGGTGCCTCGGGCAAGTTCGAGGCGGGGCGGGCGCCCAGTCCGGCTTTTATGCCATCCCGAATTGCATTACGTGACCGATCCAGGTACCGCTTGTGTTCATCCTCGTTCATAACACCCTTGACGAGGTGGTCGTCGGCGAGGTGTTTACAATCCCTGATGGATGCTTCAATGGCAGATTCAACAGCGGACCTGGAATATGGTGATGGCGAGCATTGTAGTGCGAAAACGGCGCGGGAAAAAATAAGCGGGTATGGATCGCGAAGAACTTGGTGCCTATCCCTGACCGCACTCGGGGCCCGGTCATGTTTGACATAGGCGGCATCTTCAAATGCGATCCGGTAGCCGGCATCGATGATTCGGCAACAGACATCGACATCATCGTAACCCCACACCATCTGTGAATTAAAACCATCAACTGCGAGCAAAGCATCGCGTCTGAAGGCCATGTTACAACCAGCAAGATAGGCGAATGGCTCTGCACCGCGGCCCAGGTAGTCCTCGATTGAGCCCTCACTATCGGTGTTTGGAACACCAAGCCTGTTGCAGGTGCACAACTGCCATTCGACACGGTTTAGCGGTACATCGAAAACTGTGCCTCCGACAGCACCGATTGATTCATCCTTGAATCCGGCCACGAGTTTCTCAAGCCAGTCATTATTGGGAATCACGTCATCGTCGGTGAAGACCAGGATACTGCCGGCGGCAGCCGCCACACCGAGGTTTCTGGATAGCCCGAGACAGGCTTCGGGACAACTAATCACCCGGGCGCTGTCTGCGAATTTTTCCAGCATCCCGGCGCTGCCGTCGGTTGACGGTCCGTTGACGACAACGACCTCGAACATCGGGTATGTCTGATCTTTCAGTGCCACGAGGGTCCGCTCAAGGCTTTCGCACCGGTTATAGGTGTTGATGACCACCGAGACCAGGGGCTCGGAAGTACTCGTGCCAAAACGCCGCAAACGTCTAAACCAGGCAGATAGTTGAATGTTCAATGATTGCCCCCAACCAGAACCGCCGGATAACTTGATTGGTTTTCATGGTTCAGAANNAACGATAATATAGTAATTATTCAATAGCAATGAAATGGATTATAGCGGTAAAATTATGTGCTGTAACTCCTGGGCAGGTTCGACCTGAAGTACACGTTGGAGCGTCAAGATTGAAACTGGTACATCAACAACAGAGCAATCGTGAGCACCCCCGTCCCATCTACCTTCTCTGCGTGTTCCGCGATGAACACATGCTGCTGGACTATTTTATCGAGTATTACCGATCCCTCGGAGTAACCCATTTCATCATGATTGACAATCTTTCCGAGGACGGAGGACCCGAATACCTGAAGAGCCTGCAAAACATCAATCTGCGTCTGTACCGCGCTGAAGACAGCTACCGTGACGCCGCCTATGGGACGAGATGGGTCAACCAGTTACTCGAGGAGTTCTGTACAGGCCAGTACTGTATGGTAGTGGATGTCGATGAGCTGTTTTTCCTGGATTCCCGCAAATACCTTACCTTGCATGACCTGGTTGACAGGATGGAGTTATCGCAAAGTAATGCCGTTCCTGTCACGTTGCTGGATATGTACCCGGAAAGAACAAACGATAGTTACCAAAACGGAACAAGCTTCCTGGACCATAGTCCTTTTTTTGACGATTTGAACGAAACCTATTACCAGGAACGGGGAGAGGTTTACAGGACCTTTGCATTCAAGGTTGGCGGAATCAGGCAAAGGATTTTTGGCGCAACGGTTTGTATAACCAAGTTTCCGTTTTTTAAATACGACTTTCACCCGCTTGAGATGGCGCCCGGCTACCATTTCTTCCAGGAAAATGGAGAAGTGCTGTTCCAGTCTGACGAGATCAGCTTGTATGCTGATCCCGGCGTGCTGTTGCATTTCAAGTTCATCAAGCCGCGGTTTCATGAGTTTGTTGAGAAAAGGGTGATCCGGAACGAGGATTGGGAAGACTCAGCCGAGTACCGGTTATACCAGGAGAGGTTGGATGCCGGGGAGAAGGCGCTGGAGTTCTTTGAAAGGAAATTCTCGAAAAAGCTGAACAATCCTGCAAGCCTGGACAAGTTTATGACGAGCAGCGACAAATGAGTATCCAGGTATCAATCATTATCCCGGTATACAACAGTGCAGGATACCTCGCCGACTGCCTCGATTCCGTGTTGGCTCAGTCGCTCACCGGCCTGGAGGTCATCTGCATAGAAGATGGCTCAGAAGACCGGTCGGGAGAGATACTGCAAGCATACGCCAGCCGGGATTCCAGGCTGAAAGTCATTTATCACGACAGGAATCTTGGACCGGCACAGTCCCGCAACCATGGCATTGAAGCTGCGAAGGGTAGGTTTCTACGATTTGTGGATGCGGACGACCTGGTACCCCTGGAGTCCACCGAGTTATTGTTTTCGACAGCAGCCAGAGACAATGTGGATCTTGTAAAAGGGTCGTTGGCGCTGTTTCGCGACAGTGATCCGTCAAACTACGCGGATGTTGTCGCCGTACCAGACAAGACACGCACCCACCTCCTGGCGGAAGAACAGCTATGGATACCCTGGTGGCATACCAGCTACCTTATGTCCGCACAACTGATTCACGATAATCACTTGAGATATCCCGACCTTATTCGCGGTGAGGATCCGGTTTTCCTGGCGTCGGTTCTTGTAAAAAGCGGATGTTTTTCACTGGTTGGACCGATCGTTTATCTTTACAGGAAATACCAGAAGGAATCCGGTTCCGGTGGTTCAAGTTTTAAACACATGATGGATACGTTAAAATCCGCAGATATGATAAGGCTCCTATTCAGCCGCCATCATCCCGAGTGCTGGCAACATAGCTATGGGCCGTTTCTACTGGGTGACCTAAGAAGTGTGCTGGATCAATGCGAATTGGATTCGGATCAAAGATATATGATTAACACTGAGATGGCTAGAATTTGGGGCAGTGATGACAAATGATATTGCAGAGAAGGACTATTGGGATGCCGTGTTCTCAAGGGAAGACCCGTGGGACTATTCAAACGACTACGAACAGGAGAAGTACGGACATACCCTGGAGATGATACCGGAAGACTCATCCTCATCGGTGCTTGAACTCGGTTGTGCAGAGGGTTTATTTACTGAAATGCTGTCGGCGATAGCTGGCAATGTCTTGGCCGTGGACATCTCAGAACGAGCGCTCGAAAGAGCCCGCAAAAGATGCAGCGGGCTGGAAAACGTAAGGTTTGAACAGCACGATATTGCACAGGGTGTGCCGGCCGGCAAATATGCCCTTATCATCTGCTCCGAACTGCTTTATTACTTACGCGATGGACAAGCAGTAGCACGCTTTGCCCATCAGTTGACGCAGGCCTTGCCCATCGGTGGATACCTGCTGATGACCCACGCCAATATGGTTTCCGATGACAAGTCGCAAACCGGCTTTGATTTTAATGAAATCGGCGCCCGGTTTATCGGCGAGACATTTTCGTCGGAACCGGGGCTGGATTTTGTAAGGGAATTGCAGACCGAGCTTTACCGTGTGCAACTGTTCAGGCGGGTGGGAATTCCCCCAGAGGCTAAAACCACCTCGTGTGCCGGACTTCCTCAAGAGCCCCGTGAGGTCATACGAAGGGATGCGCATTTTGAGCACAGTGCGATCAAATGGGGAGGTTGTGCTCTAACCGATGCGGAAGCACGGCATTGCTGGGTCAGCACGGAAATTCCAGTCCTAATGTATCACCGTGTGGCAGATGACGGTCCTGACGCACTGTCACCATACCGGGTGAATCCGGAAACCTTTGAATACCAGCTGGCCTATCTGCAAAGCTATGGCTACAACAGCCTGACCATCGGTGAATACTACGATTGCTGGATCAAACAGGGCTTGTCATCCATACCCGGTAAACCGGTGGTTCTGACATTTGATGATGCATACTTGGACTTTTTTCAGAATGCATGGCCACTGCTGCGGAAATACGGATTCAAGTCGACGGTTTTTGTGCCCGTGGATTTTGTAGGTGGACATGCCGACTGGGACCGTGAGTATGGCGACCCCGCAGCGATCATGAATTGGGATCAAATCATACAGCTCCACAGCAGGGGCGTGACGTTTGGTTCCCACAGTTGCAGCCACAGCAGATTGTCAGAGCTGTCGGATCAGGAGGTTCTCGAAGACGCCAGGAGAGCCAGGGATACTTTGCAGCACAAACTGGGTGTTGCAATCATTGATTATTGCTATCCGTATGCGGCTGCGAATAAACATACGCAGGATCTGATTGCTTCTGCCGGGTATCGCTCGGCGGTGGGTGGAACCGGCGGCAGCCCCGAGGACAGGGATAATCCCTTCTATATTCCCCGTATTGAAATATTCGGAAGTGACCGGATTAACGACTTTATCGAAAAACTGCCCAGGGCAATACCCGCGCCCTCGGCACGAAGGAATGAATATTATCGCTTGCGGGCGCTCAGGGATCGTTCAACGTATATGGGGCGTTGAAGGTAACATATTGAATTCACAGTTTTCCCGGTATTTTGACGAGCCTTGTGCAAAGCATAATAAAATCAAGACCTGAAATTCAATGACAACGACATAAGGCTTATTAGCAGAAACCAATGAGCCGGTTTCGATAGGGAGCGAGACTCTAAAAACAGGCGTTCATCTTTCCTATACACCTGATAGGACAGTTTTAGCATTATTAGCCTGCTTCCGAGCTTAATTTCTAAGTCATGCGTGTAACAGCCTATAATTCTGTTAGAAATATTTGACCGAATAAGTAACAAGAATTTCACTTCTGAGATAGCACGGACCCATTATAATAGCCTCAAGCTTTACCAAGCACTTCCAAACAGCTTGTAAGCTGAATTCTCCGGGAGAGATTTATGTCCATGATTGAAAAGTCACCTGCTCGCGTTGTACTGAAAGATTTTTCAAAACCAGTAACTGATTCTACTTTTACACATGGTGCATTCATTTTGAAATGTCAGATTAAATCACTACTAAGGATCGAAATTCTTGCAGGTTTGCTTTTGTTCAGTGGAGCCTGTGCTATGAGACTTGAGTATCCACTGACGGAGAAAATCAATCATGTGGACACGTATCACGGGATTGAAGTTGTAGATCCCTATCGCTGGTTAGAAGAGGATGTACGGGAATCTGAAAGTGTGGCGCAGTGGGTCCAAGCTCAGAATAAAGTGACGGCTACCTACTTGGAGAAACTGCCTGCGCGGACCACTATAGAACAACGCCTAACCCAATTATGGGACTATGAAAAATTCGGGACGCCCTTTAAGAGCGGCGGCCGTTACTACATTGCCAAGAACGATGGACTGCAAAACCACTATGTTTATT
The DNA here is from genome assembly GCA_002451015.1 of Acidobacteria bacterium UBA6911. Classification (GTDB taxonomy): domain Bacteria; phylum Acidobacteriota; class UBA6911; order UBA6911; family UBA6911; genus UBA6911. Next base: position 27,085 of record DKBB01000118.1, on the reverse strand, counting down.
ATGTCTCCGACAACCTTGACAGCAGAAAGCGGATCTTGTTCGATCCCAATCAGTGGTCCAAAGACGGGACAGTAGCCCTCGGCGGAATTGCTTTTAGCGAAGACGGCTGCTATGCCGCATATGGGATTCAAGAGTCTGGCTCGGATTGGCGTACCTGGAAGGTGCGCGACATCGAGAGCGGTCAGGATCTCAACGACACACTGAAATATCTCAAATTCACTGAAGTGGCCTGGGATCATGATGCCAAAGGATTCTATTATGCCAAATATCCGGATCCCGATTTCAAGGATCAATTTCAGTCATTAAACAGAGAAATGAAGGTGATGTTCCACAGACTGGGAACTGTCCAGTCTGAAGACGAGGTAATCTACTATAAGCCTGACCAGCCGGATTGGGGCTATGATGTGGCAGTAACCGACGACGGTCACTATCTTGTCCTCAGTATCTGGTTAGGTACGGATCCCAAATATCGGATTATGGTCCGAGACTTGAGTCAGACCAGGGCCAGGTTTGAGGATGTTGTTCCCACATTCGATCATGAGTACACTCTAATCGACAATGATGGCCCGGTATTATATTTTAGCACCGATAAGGACGCGCCCAGGGGCCGCATCGTTGCTATCGATTTGAGTCAGCCGGAACCGAAACAATGGCGTGAAATTATCCCTGAGTCTGAATTCCCTCTTGAGGGAGTGAACCTAGTTAATAACCAATTCATATGTATTTATCTCCAGGATGTTACGAGTCAAATCAAGCTTTATAGTCTGGATGGACAATACATCCGGAGCCTCGCACTGCCCGCATTGGGTAAGGCTGGCGGCTTTGGTGGAAAACGTACAGATACCGAGACATTCTATTCCTTCCAGTCCTTCGCAATACCGCCTTCAATCTATCGTTATGACATGCTTACCGGCGAATCGCGTTTGCTGGAGCGCGCCCGGGTGGACTTTGATCCCGATCAGTTTATCACCAAACAAATTTTTTACCCGTCAAAGGACGACATCCGTATTCCCATGTTTGTAACACATAAAAAAAACATCCCCCTGGATGGGACCAATCCCACATTGCTTTACGGGTATGGCGGTTTTAACAACTCCCTAACGCCTGAATTTTCCGTATCGCGATTGGCATGGATGGAGATGGGGGGCATTTATGCGGTAGCGAATCTACGGGGAGGCGGTGAATACGGCCAGACCTGGCATGAGGCCGGGAAAAGATTCAATAAACAAAACGTCTTTGATGATTTTATCGCTGCTGCAGAAACTCTTATCTCCATGAAAATCACTTCGGCGGAGAAACTTGCCATCATGGGCGCTTCCAATGGTGGCCTTTTAGTCGGAGCCTGTATGACTCAGCGGCCCGATCTTTTCGCCGCAGCCATACCTTCAGTCGGTGTAATGGATATGTTGCACTTTGATGAATTCACAGCCGGTCGCTTTTGGACCGATGAGTATGGCTCGGCCAAGGACGACAGCGCCATGTTTGAGTATCTCCTGGGGTACTCTCCCTATCACAATCTCAAGATTGGCACAGCCTATCCTGCCACACTTGTCACAACAGCCGATACAGACGACCGAGTGATTCCAGGCCATTCCTTTAAGTTCATAGCTCGCCTGCAGGAGTGTCACCGAGGTAAAACTCCGGTCCTTATTCGCATTGAGACTCGGGCCGGTCACGGGTCAGGTAAACCCACTTCTATGATTATCAAGGAGCAGGCTGATATCTATACTTTTCTGAAAAAGAACTTGCGAATGTGATTCCCCTTGCATCTGCACCTTGCCATCCATATTCGGGATCTTTTTTCCTGTTTTTGCCGAACCTTGTGCAAANNGGTTTCGATAGGGAACAGGTGTTTACAAAATAGGATTACAGTTCCTAGGGACCATCCTCCTTTTTACACTTTGTTTTTTGGCCACCGGATGGGAGTCCCGGCAGAGCCATCATTCCTCCGGATAGACATGGTCGAGGCCCAGGCGTTCGAACCAGCTCTTTTCCAGCTTTTTCATTTCCGCGAGCAGGTCCTCCCCGAGCGGTTTGGGGGTATGGCTCGAGAGGATCTTTAACGTCTTTTCCCGCAACAACTCCTCGCTGTGCACGGCGGAGCCGGCGGATCCGGGCTTTACGCCCATGCTCCGGTCCAGAATCTCGGGCACCCAGAAACTCCGGAAGTGATCGAAGGTATGGTCTTCGGCGAGGTAGCTGCCGCCCGGGCCCACTTTATCGATGAGATCCAGGGCGAGGGTTTCGTCGTCCACCTCCAGACGCCGGAGCATCACCCCGGTCATTTCAATGATCTCGTCGGTGAGCACCATGAGCTCGGGAGAGATCATCGTCGCATGGTCCATCAATCCTACGTCATGGACCATGTTGGCGCCGAAAAGGACCGACGACATGCACTGGGACATTGCTTCGAGACCGGTCTGGACTCCCATGACCTTTGCGTCGGTGCACCCGGCCGTGCCCAACATCGGCAGGTTGTAGTGGTGCGCAAGCTCCGTGGCGGCGCCCACGAGGAGGTTGAGCTCCGGGGAACCGTAGGGAAAGATCGTGGTCTTCATGTCTATGATGTTCGGCATGGCGCCGTAAATCATGGGCGCGCCCTCCCTCTTGAGCTGGATGATGGTGAGATGGCTTAAGAGCTCGGCGTTCATCACGGCCAGGGTTCCGGCAAAGGTGGCCGGTGCGGTGGCGCCGGCCATGGGCATGGAGTAGACCACATTAGGCAGACCATATTCGGCGAGAATGAGGGTCTTTTCCAGAGCGTCCCGACCGTGGATCAGGGGGCTGATCGGCTCCACCGATCCAAAGAAAAACGGACGACGGCGAAGCTCCTCGGTGCCTCCTGCCACGAGAGAGCACACCTCGAGCTGGTCTTTCAGGTTCTGGACGTTTGCGACGGAAGATCCGAGCGGCTTTTCACTGTTTTCGAGCTGGATCATAAAAGAGACCTTGCCGGCCAGCACCGCGGGGAGCCCCTGCGGGTACCCGGCCCACTCGCTTGTGAAGGACCAGGTGAGGTTCGGAAGCGCGTCGATAAGACGTGCGTTGCCCGCCACATCCGCGATCCGACAGGGACGTCTCCGCCCATCCCGGGGATCCAGGATGTCCGGTTGGTCCGGGGTCCCGCCGAAGGTACAGCGGTTGCCCGAAAGTTCGACGAATGGAGTGCCGTCGCGCTTGTGCAGCAAGACCTTGCTCGGAGCCGTCTCGAGGGCGTTTTCAACCAGATGCCCGGGAATGAGGACCCGCTTCGTATTCGACACGTCCGCTCCGGCGCCATCAAGGAGTTCCAGTGCTTCCGCACAGTCGACCGTGACACCGACCCTTGAAAGGATTTGGAGGGACGCCTCGTGGATACGGATCAGCTGCCGATCGTCAAGGCGGCGAAACAGGGGTGGAGAGAGTTCCAAGTATTTGCTTTCCATCGTGTTCCTTTTCTCTTTGCTGAGTTGCCCGTGCGTATCTTTGCCTCGGGTCTTGACTATTCCCAATTAGGTATTTGTTGTTCTTTTGACGCGGACTGCCAAGTCATGCTATTTCGCAACCCGGGCGGTTGTTTTTATTGCGCATTGACAAGGGCGCGGGCTACGGTCACCGCAGATCCCGCATTTTCTCCAAAGCCATCCGCGCCTATTTCATCTGCAAAAGCTTGAGTGATGGGAGCGCCTCCAACAATGATCTTGATCGTATCGCGAAGGCCGGACTGATCCGCCAACTCCAGAATTTTCTGCATTTCCGGCATGGTCGTCGTTAAAAGAGCTGAAATGGCAAGAATTTGGGCATCGTGTGTCTTAACGGCTTCAATAAATTTTTCAGCCGGGACGTCGATCCCTATATCGTGGACTTCAAAGCCGGCGCCTTCCAGCATATGTCCCACCATATTTTTCCCGATATCGTGCAGGTCCCCCTGGACTGTTCCGATCACTACACGGGCCGTCGGCCGCACTCCGGATGCCGACAACAAAGGGCGAAGGGGCTCAAGAGCCCTTTTCATCGCACGAGCGGCAATGAGCATTTCGGGGAAAAAGATTTCCTGTGTCTCAAAACGCCTCCCTACCTCATCCATCGCGGGTATCATCCATTTATTGATTAACTCAACCGGGTTGACGTCTTCTTTCAAGGCTTGCTGGGTAATTTCAAGCGTCAGTTTGTCATCACCATTAATAATTGCGTCTCTTAATCCGGACAGCTCAACCATCAAATTTTACCTCCAATATGAATATGCACTCGTAGCGGCGGTCCTCAGGTGAGGGTATCACCTCAAAAGGCATTGTCAAGTTAATGGGAGCAAGACATAAATTTCCCCCAAACACCGGCAAAGCTGCCACTCTTCACTGCGCGCATGTTCCCTCTCGCCAATCGGAAAATGCATGCTATCAGAGGGATTTGTTGGGACTTGCTTTGAGAGATTGGCTGCAGATGCCGAACAGGTTTTGAGTCATACCGTATACCGATGGAAACTGTTCGGCTTTCGGAGGTGATTTGAAACGGCGCATCTGCACCCCCACCTCACGTGTATGCGGATGTGATGCTTCGGCCCGATTGTTCTCGTACCTCCTAGTTCGATGCAGCACTGATCGGAAGACTTTACTTAATTTTTCCGGACGGAGGTATCGGGTGCGTACAGGATGCGGAAGGTGCCTTCTTGCTCAGATCTGCCGCTCCGGGCAGGGTTGTATCCTATAAAATCAACTTAATAATCCCATAGCTGAAAACAGCCGGTCTTTCGCCAATGCGGTATGCATGCGCCCTGGAGTGCATCGCTAACGGAAAAACTTTTGAGTTTTTCAGTTAATGGATCTTTTCAATTTCCGATTGCCGTCTCCCGAGGAGAACTGCGGCTGCCAGTATAAGAGCGACACCGGCAAGAATGAAAAAGACCGAGATCGGTTTCGGAGCTTTGAGCGCATATACGTAGAAATAAAACAGGATGGGCGTGGTCTGAACAGACAACTGTTGTACCGGGATGATGTTGCTGGCCTGTGCGAACTTGAAGGCCTCGTTGGTTTGCCGGATGCCGAAAACATTGCTGCCTATCAGGATTACACTGGCCAGAACAAACAGGCCGTTCTGGGCCAGGGTGCCGTCTCCGGTCAAAACCACGGTGAACACCGCCAGTAGAGGGCTGACCCAGAAATTTGAAATCGCAAACGGGAATCCGTTGGAAAAGGCCATAAGGATTCCCTTTCTTCGGGCACTCCGGAGCGACGCCAGATGGGTAAAACCCCATAGAGCGAATAGACCGATTGTAAGAATGGCGATCCTGCCGGCCGTACCCTCTACGGCCAGCTGTTCACGGACCAGTTCCACGCCGATTTCGAGTTCACTCAAACCCAGCAATGCAATGCCCGCAATCGCAAGAGCAATTCCTGCATATTCGGAAAAACTCAGAGTTTCGCCTATCAGCTTGACCGAACCGACAGCCAGTACGATCAATCCGGATGCCATCAGTCCCGGTACCAGGGCGGGCCCGATCAGGCTCTGGGCGGTCATAAAGGTGACAGTCCCCAATCCATATTCCAATGTGAGACCAGTCAGCCATCGCGGGTTTTTCAGGAGAGTGCGCAGGAAATGCTGTTCTCTTTCTTCCGGCGACATGTCGTTTACAACCTTCTTCTGGAGAAGGATGCCGGTCTGCATGCAGGTCCCGCAGAATATAGCCGTGGCAACACCGAGTAAGTAATATAAATCCATAATCCACGAATGTTCCTTCAACCTTGCCGATTTTCGCAGGTTATTATTGTTGCTTTGTCCCGGTTCGTCAAATGAACCGCATTTTACCCGTTCAGGTTTTTAAATCCTGCAGGGATTCTCTCAATTCCCTTTTTAGGATCTTTCCGAGATCGTTTTTCGGAAGGGATGGAATGAATTGCAGGTGCGTTATTTTCTGATAGCCTGCCAGCCTGCCGTTCGTCCACTCTATCAGTGCCTCGCGGCTTAGGATCGATTCCGTATTCTTTTTCACCACCAGGGCCAGCGGCGTTTCCCCCCACTCGTCGTGGTGTATACCCACTACCGCTGCTTCGGCCACTTCGGGGTGCTGCAGGATAACGTTCTCGATATCGCTTGGATATATATTGAAACCACCCGAAATTATCAGGTCTTTTTTTCGGTCCAGAATGTAGAGATATCCGTCCGTGTCCAGCTTCCCGATATCTCCCGTTTTAAGATAGGTGTTTCCCTCTCCATCCTGCCAGGTGGCTCCGTTCGTCGCCTCTCGGTCCTTGTAATATTCCTTCATCATGGAAAAATTAATGCCTACAATTTCCCCGGTTTTTCCCCGGGGCAGTTCATTCCCATCTTCGTCGATGATTTTGATATCCCCGCCAAGCCGGGGCTTGCCGACAGATCCTGTTTTCGAAAACTGTTCATCGGGCCTGAGAACAGTGCTGATTCCTTCCGTCAGCCCGTACAGCTCGACCAGTCTGGAATTCGGAAATGCGTCCAGGATCCGGTTCTTGGTTTCTTTTCGAAGAGGGGCGGCGGCAGAAAGGAGAATTTCTACGGAAGAGGTTTCGGCGCCTTCAAATTCCGGGCTCTGCATGGTGCGAATAAACTGGGTCGGAACCATGAAAATATGGGTGCATTTCTCCTTCCGAACAAGGCGCAAAAGCTCGGCAGGATCGAACGAAGGCATGATCACGATCTTTCCCCCTGTCAGGATTGTGGGCAGAAACATCAACTGAGTTCCGTTGGAGTACAGGGGCGTGGTAATACACGCAACCGTTTCATTGTGAACACGGAACTCGAGGCCGCAAGTCAGGGCAAAAAACAGGCGGGCCCGGTGAGTATGCACGATACCCTTGGGCTTTCCGGTCGTGCCGGAACTGTAGATAATATTGTAGAGATCTTCCCCGTTAATATCGTTTCGCGGCTCCGATGCCGGGCTGCAACTGCAGAAATCGGAATACTCCACCCATCCTGTTTTCGATCCGGAGATAAGAATCCGTTTCTTGGAAGGGAGGTCCGGGTGCTCTGAGATTAATCCGTCCAGCATCCCTGCGAAAGGATGCTCGGTGATGACCGCTTTTGGTCGGGCATCGATTAATTGCTGAAAAACGGACTTTTTATCGAGCAGAGTTGAGACGGGGACTGCGACACCTCCGGCCTTCAGGATGCCGAACAGGATTTCAGGATATTCCAGACGGTTGCGGCTCATAAACGCCACTGTATCTCCTTTTGATATCCCTGCATCTATAAGGCGGTTTGCAAAACAGTTAATCCTTTGGTTTAAAGTTTGCCAAGAAATACTTTTCAATCCAAAGCAAACGGCGACCTTGTCCGGATACCATTGGGCATTGCGCCGGATGAATTCGGTTAAAGGTACGAATCTGTTTGAAAACGGGGTCACCTATTCTCCTTCTTTACAGGATCTGCGGAGATAGAACCATAATCGACGGCATGCCTTTGCGTGTATGCATCTCCCTCTTCATCTGAGGTTCCGTCTGCAAGCAACAGCTCTATTGATTGCTTTTTTACTTGGGTTTTCTCCCGTTATAGAAGTGGTCGCTCAGTTCTCGTAGGTCGTCAATGATCAGGTCGGGATGGTACGTTAAGAGTTCCCCCCTGGAGTGGAAGCCACCGGAAACAGCGCATGTCGTGACTCCGGCCGCTTTACCCGCATCGATGTCGACCGAGCTGTCTCCGACCATTACCGTATCGGCTGCTGCCGCCCCGCAGAGCTCCATGGCAATTTTAAGAGGAGCGGGGTCCGGCTTGTAGGCGTGGGCGGTTTCCTCTCCAAGGATGGCACGAAATCGCCCTGAGACGCCCAGTCCATCCAGGATCGGCCGGGAATATCTTTCCGGCTTGTTGCTTACCACTGCCATATCCGCCCAGGAAAGACGCTGCAGGGCGTCTTGCACCCCCGGATAGAGACATGTCCGGTCCAGCAGATGTTTGGCGTATTCTTCCCTGAAAAACTCAATTCCTTTCAGGAGCAGATCTTCGTCAGGTTCTTGGTTGTGGATTTCCCGCAGTGTTCGTTCCAGAAGCTTCTTAACTCCATTTCCTACGAACTGGATGACCCTGGAAACGGGCAGTGGAGGGAACTCCAGCTTTGCCAGCACAAGGTTTACGGCTGTTGCAATATCTTCTTTGGAATCGATTAGTGTCCCGTCAAGGTCGAAAAGGAAGAGTCGGCACGGGCGAGGAGAAAAATGTTTCATCAATACCATCCGAATATACGGCTCCAGGGTTGCAGACCCTGAACTGTCAGCGCCTTTAAGAAGCGTTAAATCCATTGATTTTCCACTTCGGATTAAACGGCAAACCTGGAACCGGAAATGGGATATGATAAATTTGCCCCACTGGCTGAGCATATCCAAATTGTGCTTTCCGGGCCGGACTAATCACTCCCCAGAAGCATCCGTATATGACCCAGTTCCGGCAGAATAAGCGATTGCAGTGCCAGTTTGCAGGCTCTGGGGCTTCCCGGCAGGCAGAAAATCACCTTCCCCTTAATTGTTCCCGCAAGAGCGCGCGACAGCATGGCGGCGCTTTTTACCTCTGAGTAGCTTAAAAGCATGAACAGCGAGTTGAAACCGGGAAGCTCCTTGTCCAGCATGGGCCGGACCGCTTCTATAGTGACATCTGTCGGGGTCAGCCCGGTTCCTCCCGTTGTGATAATGGCATCCACTTTTTTATTTCTCAACAGCCCGCGCAAAGTCGTCTGCAGGGTTTTGAGGTTGTCGGGGAGGACTTTTCTGGCTTGGACCGAATGCCCGTTTTTCTCAAGCAGTTCCTGGATAGTGTCTCCCGATGTGTCGGTATCGATGGAACGTGAGTTGGAAAGGGTGACGACGGCAACTCTGACTTGAATGTTGGATCTGCTTTTATGTTCAGCCACTGAATCTTTTAATTTCCGGCCGGGCATGGTCCCCTCCCAAATATAAATAAAGGCTCATGATGCCATGCGGTGAGGATTTTTCCTAGCCCGCATTTTTCACAGGATTTCATCTGCTTCGAAAGCTTTCGAGAATGAATCGGGAAATCCTTCCGAATATTTAAAGATTTCCCGTGTCCGGATCGAAAAGAAAATAGTAGGGATAGCGGGTCCCGTCTATCCAGATCCGGATTGGTTTCCGGATTGCGGCCAAATCGAACCATTTTTCGGATTTTCTTATGTGCGCTTTCAACCAACCGGTTTTTCAGATAGACAAGGAACTCGAGATCCCAAGTATCCCCCTGGTTCTGATAAAAATCATTCAGGCCCTGGATCAGGATTCCAGTTCCGCAAAACAGCTTGAGGAACTGATCATGCACGATCCGGCGCTGTCGGCCNNATAAATCAATTATGGACCCATTCCTGTGGAGTGGGCGTGCTGGTCCGGAAGATCTGGATGCAGAAAAGAGGCAATCAGAAGGAAACGGAATTTGCCTTTTTATGCGGCCTGCTGCACGACCTGGGTAAAGTTGTTCTTTTCAAGTCATATCCGGGCAAATACGGGCCCATTTTCGCTGCTAAAAAAGCGGAATCCGAAATGAATATTTGCGGTTATGAGCAAGAGAGTTTCGGCGTGGATCACGCCGTGGTTGGCGAAATGTTGTCCAAACAATGGGGATTCCCCAAGGAATTGGCCGGTGTTATCCGAAAGCACCACGATCCTTCAGAGGCGGGCAATCCGATGGTGGCTGCCGTAATGCTGGCGGATCATCTGGCAAAGGAACTTGAAATCGGCTATGACGGAGACCACGGTCTGAATTCACCGGTAGACATTACTGAAATTTTATCGAAGTCATCAATCAGCGAGAGTGAATGGGAGCAGTTGAAAGAGTTCGCCTCGCAAGAATGTGTCAACATCAAACGATTTTTCCAGATCTCCTAATGATGTTGAGAAGAGGCCATTCATGGAGATAGAGGACAGAATTCGAACTCAGATAGAAGCTATCCTGATCAACGACGCCAAGAATTTCGATGAGATCAAGCGGATGGCCTCCGATGACGAACCCCTGGATGCTGAAGTTCTGGCTGAAGAAAGAAATCTCTATAACCGAATTATCAACAGTTACAGAAACGCGGTAAGCGAGGTGAACAAACTGCTGGAGGAGAATATCGCCTCTCTTTCCAGTTTTTACCGGATAGTCGACAGCATCAAAGAAAAAAGGGATTTCCAGGAAATCTGCTCCAGAGTAGTCGATCGCATCCTGCAGGATTTCAACGCCGACTACTGCAGTCTCTTATTTCCCGAAAACGACGATATTCTATGCCTGGAAGGAATCTGCGAAGAGCGTCGATTCATCCGGATTCATACCGGNNGTCGATTTTCCCGGCGTAGTGCGATCTTTGGTGTGCCTGCCGATCACATTGTGCGATCAGCCCGCAGGTTACCTGATCCTGAGCCACTCCCTTCCGAAATTTTTCCATGACAATCACATCCGTGTGATTCGCATTCTGGGAAGTTTTATTGCGCACCTGAGGTTCCTGCACTACAACGGCAATATTCCGGATTTGTCGAAGTTCAAAGCCGGCTCGTTTGAGGAGGCACCGGAAGTTTCCGATGCCAATGCCGTCGTATTGCTGAATTTCGACATGCTGGATTCGTCCGGACGCCGCATCCCGCTCGGCAGGGAGCCCGTCTGTGAAATCCGTTCCCGGATCCGGAGTATTCTCGAGGGGAAGGAATCCATCCTATTTTACATGGACAGGGAACTCATGGTTTTTCTGCCGGGGGTTTCTTCGGAACAACTCCCCGAACGGGTCCGTTGCATCCGGGAGGCGTTCTCTTCCTGGCGAGAGCTTAGAGAAGACAGAAAGAGCGTTCGTCTGAACCTTGGGTTTTCCGTCTGTGAAGAGGATGAGGATCTTTCCAGAATGCTGGAGATCGCTTCAGTGGTCATGCATCCCGAAAGCGATGAAGAGTCTGAATTCATTTCAGGCGATGAATGATCCATCAGCAGTCTTTACTTCAAAATAACTTTACCGTGAAAATACCTGTCGATACGTCTCCGGGATTTTCAGTCGCGCGCCTTTGTATCCGCGGCCTTCTGCGCCGCCTCGCTACGGAACCCTGTCTAGGGGATATTGGGTAAAGTTGTCCGCTCTCCTTTGTAGTTACGGAAAGTATATTCCGTCTCATTTTTCTCAATAAAGTAATAATCGCGTGCGATCGGGATCTTGCCGATGTTGGTGGCGACGACATACATCGGCTGTGCCATGCCTGTCGTGTGACCCCGGACTGCGTCGCGTATCAGTTCGGCTCCTTTTTCCACCGGAGT
>DKBB01000118.1:0-15761 GCA_002451015.1 Acidobacteria bacterium UBA6911 | reverse complement strand
CAACCGGCGGATTACGTATTCGATCTTGTCATCGGTCAGGATGAACGGATCGCCCCCCGTGATCAGCACATCACGGATCTCAGGATGGTCGGCAATCCACGCGAAGCCTTCCTCCAGGTCCAGATGCAGGGAGAGGCTGTCGTCGATGGTCAGTTCTTTCCGGAAACAGTGCCTGCAATAAATCGAGCAGACCTGTGTCACGCAAAAAGCGATCCGGTCGTGGTACTGACGGGCGATGCAGTCCGGCCGTTTCTCCCCGATCAGGCGATTCTCTTTCCACTCGAGGTAGTTGGGGAGGCCGTATTTGTTTACACTTTCCAGTAATGACGGCACTGATTGACGCCGGACAGGACAGCCGGGATCATCCCGGTCCATCAACGACGCATAATGCGGCGGGATCTGCCAGCGCCGCCCCAATTCCTTGATGGCACGTTCTTCTTCGTCCGTAACGTTGATATACTGCCGCAATTGCTCCAGAGTTCGGACCGCATTGTGCAGCTGTTCCTGCCAGGCTTCCATAAAGCGCCTCCTAAAGATAGCGGGACCGTTCCCATTCTGTGACAAAAACTCGATAATCCTCCCACTCCTTGCTCTTGATTCCCAGGTAGGTTTCGAAGGTTTTTTCACCCAGGGCCGTGCGGAGGAATTCACTCTGACGGGCCAGTCGCAAAGCTTCTCCAAAATCGAGAGGAAGCGTTTCTATTCCCAAATCAGATCCGACTTCATAAAGGTTCTTTTCAATGGGCGGAGGCAGTTCGATCTTCCGCTCAATCCCGTCCAGTCCCGCATGTAGAATCACCGCATAAGCCAGATAGACGCTGCCGCTGGGATCCCCGCTGCGGTATTCGATGTGCCCCGGTTTGCCGTGTTGGTGAATGATGCGAACCATTGCGCTGCGGTTTGCAAGCCCCCAGCAGATGTGTACCGGCGCCTCATGGTGCAGCACATACGCTTTATAGGAATTGACCGTGGCCGCTGTTATGAGACACATGTCACGGGCCCGCATCAGCAGACCGGCGACAAATGCACGGCCGATAGGGCTGAGCCCATCCGGAGATTTTGCATTTCCGGTTACATCCCGGCCCCTCTTGTCGCGCAGGGACATGTGAATGTGCAGGGCGTTCCGGTTCTGGTTGTTCAATGGCTTGGGCATAAAAGTCGCGTAATAATTGCGCGAACGGGCAACCTGTTTCACGACATATTTGACCAGCGCCAGGTGCTCGGCCGACCGCATGGCCGGTTCGTATTGGATATTTACCTCATGCTGGCTGGGTGAAACCTCATGGTGGGCTTTTTCAACCGTGATGCCGACTTGTCCCAGAACCTGTACGATTCCCTCCCGAACTCTTTCGCCCGCATCGGTCGGGGATGCATCAAAATACTCGGCGTTGTCGGTGAGTACCTTGTGGATAGAGGTGTTGCGTTCATGAAAAAGAAAATACTCCATCTCGGGACCGGTGAAAAATTTCAGGCCCATACTATCGGCGCGGTCCAGCGCCTGTTTCAGGACATATCGCGGATCGGATTCAAAACGGGTGCCGTCCCGGTTGAGTATGTCGCAGTCGAACCGTCCCAGAGGGGGGCTTTCCGGTTCAATAATAGAAGGCACGATAACGAAGCTCGTCACATCCGGACGCAGGTATTTGTCACTGTCGTTCACATTCCCGAAGCCGCTTATGGAGCAGCCGTCGAAGCCGACTCCGTCATCCAGGACTTTCTTTAAGAGGTTTGCTGGAACCAACAGGTTTTTCGGCTTTCCCACCAGGTCCTTGAAAACCAACTGCAGGCTTACCACGCCCGCTTTTGAGATCAACGACTGGACACGTTCCAGTTCCTTTTTTGCCACAGCCATATCCGTTCCTCCATGGAAACAAAACTATCTTATATAGCACAAGTCCAAAAGCGGTTCCAAATCTATTTAAACCTGCGGAAGGGAGTGCCGCGGGTATGCACGCCTGCAGAGTGGAGAAATTCAAAATTCAGGCTGAAAATTCATTAGGGAAATGAAATCAAACCGTCTGGGGGTGGCTCTGCCGCAGCTGCAATAATTGGAATACCAACTATTCTTATTGGATCTCGGAATATTTATTGAAATGGTCGGTCAGGCTGTTCTTTTCAGGCCTGGAACCGCAGAATTTTTCCAGCTTGGGCAGCAAATCCGAATAACCGGATAAAATCCGGCGGGAAATATCCTGCACCCGGTGTTCTTCGGTTTCGTTGCACGGTATCGTAGCGTCGGCCTGACCGTTCAGGATGGTGCTCAATCGGACCAGGTGCACCATTTCATGCGTTAGGATATAAACCAGGAAGGGGTAAAGGTTTGAAGAATGGAGCAGGTTTTCTCTTTGAGCCGCGGTGAGAATGCATGGGTCATTCAATTCAATCCGGTAGAAATCGAAAGCTCTTCGCAAGCCGGTTTCCCGCAGAAGGCGGACTCTCGCAAGCATGGGATCGGGCAGGGGTTCCCACCCATGATCTTCCCGGGTGAGAAGGTCGTAGTGCAGCCGCTCCCAGCGAAAAGGAGGAATACAGTAATAATCCGTTGTGCGCAGCTCCGCCTCGTTCTGGGCCTTGAATACCATGGCCCTCTGCGGGGATGAGAACTGTAAAGTTTCCTTTTCAGGAATCATTTTTTGCTTTCAGTGCCTTTGGATTCGGTGGAAGCTTTCGGATTTTCCGTCACCTTGGGAGTTTCCGTACTTGCTTTCGGCTTGTCATTGGATGAACTGACCGAGCTTTTTTTGGCGTAATCTGTAAGATACCAGCCGGAACCCTTGAGCTGGAAACTCGACTGGCTGATCATTTTTTCCACTTTACCCTGACAGAATCTGCATTCCGTCAGGGGATTGTCGGTGATTTTCTGAAATGCTTCGAATGTTTCACCGCATTTTGTACATTGATATTCGTAAATCGGCACGTACGACCTCCTAATAGTAATGACGGTTTAAATATAAGGTCGATATTAACTTATGTCAAATATGGATTTAGAAGAAAATTCCCGGATTTGGATCTGTATCAGGTTTTGTTGTCAAGCCTGTGAAAAGTCTTCGATCTATACATTAATTTTTAAATCAGTAATAATGGTAGACATATTGATCCTTTAGAATATATCCATGGTCAGACTGTCTGTTTTATTATCGAGAATGTGGAGCGGCTGCCGTCTTATTAAAGGAGCGGTTTTGCTGCTGCTCCGTCTTTGCGGGAAAGCATTCAGAGACCTTTGGATGGATGGGGGATTTACTCAAGCCGCCGCCATATCCTATTACCTGGTTGTATCCATCTTTCCGATGCTTCTCCTGTTGATCGGTGTGGCCGGTTTTTTTCTTGATCCAGAGGATATACAGCGTGAAGTAGTCCTGGGCTGGTTAAGCCAGTATTTTCCATACGTTACACGCGAGGTCTTTAGGGATAATATGCAGGCCATTATTGATGCCCGGCGTTCTATCAGCATCATAGGTTTCCTTGTATTGCTTTGGTCCTGTACCCTTCTGTTCGATGCGATCAATCAGGCCGTAAATGCCGCCTGGGGCATGCGAGGGAATTCCCGCTTTTTCCTGGACAAATTTAAGAGTCTGTTATTGATCGGTGTCATCGTAATCGCGGCGGTTTTTTCGACTTTTTTGACGACCCATGTTGCAATGGAATCGCATTTTGAATCCCTGCTGGAGAAATATCCCTCCATCGACAGGGCGTTTTATCAAGGCAAGCAAGCCATCGCCTCCCTCACGGGAATACTGCTTCCCTTTTTTCTGAGCGTCGGGGCTTTCGGTCTTGCCTACCGCCTGCTTCCCCGTTTGCGTATTTCAATCCGGGATGTCTGGCCGGCGGCTGTCCTGTCGGCGTTATTATGGGAAATATCGAAGACAGGCTTCGTCTGGTACCTGGCGGAGCACACGGAATACCGACAGATCTACGGCTCCATCAGCGCCGTGCTGATCCTGATGCTCTGGGCATACGTATCTTCCCTCATCCTCGCCTGGGGGGCCGAGTTGACTTCTGAAATCTGGAAGGAACGCCGAAAAGTGGAGTTGGACAGCAGGGACGACTACCCGTATATAGAATCGATTTAAAGGCGGTCGCCATCCGGTCCCGTGAAACATCGTGTTTATATACGTTTCTTCGCCGCCATCAACCTCCACAAACCGACTCCTGAAACCAGGCCCAGAAACAGGCCGAGCATGAGTATCCTGAAGCCGGCAACACTCTCATTCTCTCCTGTCAATGTACCCCAGGCGTAAAACACAAGCATGATAAGAAAGTACCACAAAATTCCCAATGCCGCTTTCCACCACGAGATTGTCCAGCCGCGATCTTTTGCATATGCCCGGAAACCGGTTGCAACGAGAATAAATAGAATTCCCATCAGAAACCAGAAAATGCTGCTGTTGAAAAACATAGCGTCCTCCTATCGGCCCGGTTTGGTAACGGCGATGTCCAAATATTTTTCTACCTGGAGATAGGGCGGTTCCGGTCGGAAACTGGCGAACCTCCCCAGGGGCGGCCTGTGGTATTCGGCGGCTGCGGGGTAAGGGAACAGGCGTTTCTGGATTTGAAGAAGCCCGCTGCTGACCGCGCCCGTAGGATCGCGAGGATCGATTTTCCGTGCCAGGTCGTGTAGCCAGTTGTCTTTTCTGCTATACGGGCAGGTCGCGACGCAGAGCCGGCAGCCCATCGGTCCCATGGTTTCGCGCCAGTAGTTGTAACAGGCGCCGTTGTTGATATACCAGTGTTCGTAGCCCCGGATAACCANNATGCAGAATCCCGTACGTCCGATTTCTCCCAAGCCGGCTTCCACGGCGTGTGGCGGGACGATCAGATCGTAGTCGGTCAACGGCGTGTGGGAGCGTGCAGGGTATCCCAGGAATTTAATCATTCCCTCCAGTCGAAGGGCGGCTGTTGTCACCCGGTCATAGGCATCGTTGCTGGTGCCGAACTGCGGGTTGCTCATTACGACGTCCCATTCCATCGGAACCCCGATGACGATGGCATTTTCCCAGTGCGCCGGCATTACCGAAAAATCATAATCCTGAGAGCAGCCACGCCAGCCTTCCGAATAGAGCCAGTTCGGATTCGTCTTCGTAATGCCTACAAGCGTCGCCCCGTATCGATGGGCTATTTCCTTAATGAATTCGGATGCGAGCTCGGGAGTCCTGAATGGAACCGGATCTCTCGGCGGACGCCCCATCATGTCGCGACCGGGAAAATCGGATTCTTCCGGTGGGCCCATACGCATAGACGTTCTAATATAACTTGCGTGCGCGGAAAATCCCGCTTCATAAGCCAGTGCAAGCAGGTAATAGTCACGGTATTTTGCGGAATCCTTGCGATTGTTCGGTATGGTTTCGGAGAATGTTTTGAAGTCCCATTCCAGACGCTCCGGAAATTCCTTGTAGAAGGCTTCCAGTTCCGGGATCAACTCCAGGTTTTCGATCGGATCTTTCAGTGTCCATTCCGGGTGTTTGCGATATGCCTGCTCGAAACTCCCGACTCTCTGAAAAACATAGTCGGTGTGGTGACTCGGACGGCGGATTTCACCGATCGGTTTATGAGCAGGGCCTTCAAATTCGAAAGGCTTGCGGTTAAAAAACTGGGTGCCCGGATGGAACGATTCCCACCCGGTGTAACTTTCGGAGGATTTGCCTTCCTGTTTTCCAGCCACAACCAGCGCGCCTGCCTGTACGGCTACGCCCGTAATGCCGGCCAGTTTCAGCAGGTTTCTCCGGGAAAGACCTTTGTCGGAGGAAGCATCCATCATAAGTCTCCTTTTATTCAGGGGGTTCCGGTTTCCGGGCATTATACATCGATAAAACGTTTCCCGTTCCGCGTTTCCCGTTCCCTGTTCTGGTTCAATGAGAAAAGTGTCGTGGAAATGGGGAGGGCGTATATACTGGGTGGCGTATGGATCCGGTTATTCCTCTTATTTCGGCGGCGTTTATTCTCGGAGCGACATCCGGGCTTTCTCCGGGTCCGCTACTCACCCTGGTTGTCGCCGAATCGTTCCAGAAGGGATTCCGCTCCGGAGCCGCGGTGGCGGTGGCGCCCCTGATCACCGATGCACCCGTCATCCTGCTGATGCTTTGGCTGGCGCATATGTTGTCGTCCGTCGAGGCCGTTATCGGGGTGCTGTATATGCTGGGCGCCTGCTATATCGCGTATCTTTCCGTTGCACTGTTCCGCTTCAAGGGCGTTGAGATAGATGCCTCGTCCGGGGTTCGGGCTTCCTTTATGAAAGGCGCCGTCGTCAATCTTCTGAATCCCGCTCCCTATGTGTTCTGGCTGACGATCGGCGCGCCCCTTCTGGTGCAGTCCAGGGAAATATCATGGATGGCCGTTGTCGCGTTCCTGGCAGTTTTTTACGGCCTGCTGGTTGGGATGAAGTTGCTGTTAGCCGTGCTGGTCGGCAAAAACAGGCATCTGCTGAAAGGCGGGTATTACAGGGCCGTAATGCGGGCTATGGGAGTAGCCCTGCTGATCTTCGCCGCGATATTCATGAAACACGGCATCGAGAAGATATTCTGAAAAAAAGGTTTTAGGTTTCCCGTTGGACTGTGAAGATTGCCGACTATTATTAAAAATTCTCAAACTGACTTAAGATTTTACATATTTAATTGACTCCTGACGGCATCGACGGATGCAATCGTTGCCATTCGCTATCCGCGCGGGCCATGCAGTCCTCTATCGCCAGGCCCATGAAGTAGTTGCCCATAAGGGCAAGGCCGGTATTTTCAAGATTTCGATCGATGTCAGCGACGATGGCTGCATGATTAATCCTGGGAGCGGGCAGGGCCAGGTTCTGTCCGGCGAGGATGTCGAGATCCGTTGAAGAAACACCCAGAAGGCTGCAGATGCGGTCCAATTTCTGTTCCTGCGTGATGCCGGGTCGGAAGTGGAATGCGAAAGCGCGCCAGCCGGGATCGGGGAAGGGATCTCTCGAAACGGCCGAGAAAAAGATATCGTCGACCGGCACGATGAAAGCGCATTCGGGCAGGCTGCATTTGCCGCGGGGGATCCGTGTCCCCAGACTTTCCAGGGAGGCGGTTTCCAGGCGGCCGATTGCATCTGAAAGGGCCGGGTAATTTTGCCGCAGCATGGAAGCCGCCGCCAGGTGCGTGGCGGCGACAGCCACCGAAGGGGCATGGATGGATTCTCCCTGGTCTACATGAACTTCGAATCCGCTGGAGGCAGGAGACAGGTTCGAAACAGTGCTCCCTGTACGGATTTCAATATTCGGATGCAAAGCAATCGCATCGCAGACAGCCTGCAGGCCGCCCGGGAAGCCGAAACTCCTGGGGAATTCCTTGCGGCGCATTCTTTTTTTGAACAGAGATCCGGGACCTTCCGCCGGGAAGGCATCCGCGCGCTGTGAGGGAACGGCTGCAAAGAACGGGGACAGCATCCTGCGGAAATTGCGCGGGCCCAGGAACCCGGAATAATGCTGCTCAAGTGTCCGGTTGTGCTTGCTGCGGAAGAATCCTACGGGTGCATGCAGGACGGTTTCGAACCAGTTGAGGCGCAGCAGGATTTTCGGTGGCGTAAGCCAATCGATAGCGCCGTCCTTCAGCAGCCCGAAATGCGCGCGTGCCGGGCCCCGTTGCACCAACCGGTCTGCGAGACCGGTTTCCTCGGCGATCCGGAGCAGCTCGGAGTAGGAGTTGTAGATGGTGTGCGCCCCCAGTTCAAACCAGTAGCCGTCTTCAAAGCGGTAGGAATAAATACAGCCGCCGATCCGGTTCCGTCGTTCAAGGATCAGAACCCTTCGCCCCGCCCGGGCCGCTTTCCAGGCATAGGTCAACCCGCTGATCCCCGCACCGATAACAATTACATCCGGATTACTCATTGTCTCTCGCCCCGGTTATCGACCATTGGGATACATGTCCAGCATCCGGCCCAGTTTCCCTGTCTTCTTATACTCTACATAATAATCGTCCCCGACAAGAACAATGACTCCGGGGCCGCTTCCTTCTTTTACCGGCATGGGCGGGTAGCCGGAGAACTCCGGCTGCTGGTCTTTCATTTTTTTAGCCTTCCCTACGTCCAGCATGGGGAAATCGCCGAAAGTGATGCCCGAGGCTCCGTAGTGTTCTTTCATCTCCTCCGGCAGGGAGGAATCGGGATCTGTGGTCACTATGATCACTACATGGGTCGAAAGGAGTTTTCTTTTTTCTTCGGGAAAGGTTGCATACGCCTTTACAAGATTGTCGAGACTCTTTGCCCTGCCTGTGTCGGGATCGTAATTCTTGTGGAATTTGTCCATGCTGACGAACGTTTTCAAAGGCGTGTTGCATCGGTCCAGATATTTTCGGAAAAATTCACGGGTTTTTTCGTAGTCGTAAAAGTAACTGCCGTTTGTGTTGTAGGTAGGTAAAACACCGGCGTTACCGGTTGCGATCAGAATATCGACAAAAGCCTTGCCGTCCTCTTCCCAGAGGGTCGGTTCTCCACCTGTATAATTTATATTCCAGTAGGAATCCTCCAGGCTTGTGCAGTCCTGTATTGCCGTCATTACCTGACCCCAGGTCAACCGGTACCCTGGGCGTATGACATGGTCATCGGTGTCCCCGATATAAATGTAACCGCAATGTTCGCAACTGAAATTGCATTTATGAAGCAAGGAAACACCCATGATGTTTGTCGGAGGCTTTTGTTCTGTCATCGATATACCCCTTAACGAAACCCTGTGAGAAATGCGTGCCAGTATAAATACTGCCGCGATTGTACCCCAGGTTGGCAGAATTAGCCCGTTTTTCTCAGGTTGTTTTGCGTGGGGGCACGCCTCTCCTGACGGGAGACGGTTACGGGACGGGAGCAAGCCGAATCCGGCTCCAGGCCTCGGAATCTAATAAGATAACCTGTCGGGGCATTTCTTCCTGAATATAAACAGGTCCGTTATTATTTTCAAGGCACTTATACGGCAGGTATATTTTTGTATCTATTTGAAATATTTATATTTAACTTACCAAGGCTTCAATAAAAGGCTTGACAGGGGGCGTGGGTAGCCCTAATATTTTGAACTCAAAACTTTTGTACTGAAAATTATGAATACGCTATTCCCAAAACAGGAAATATTGGATCATGTTCTCGTCGCATTGCGCCGTATAGTCCGATCCATCGATATGCACTCAAAAAAGTTGGTGCAGACTCACCGGCTCACAATTCCCCAGGTTGTCCTTTTACGGGAGATTCAAAGACGGGGACGTTTGTCGCTTAGCGAATTAGCCAAACATACAAGCCTCAGTAATGCAACAGTTACGGGGATTATAGATCGTCTTGAGGCCAGGAACTTCGTGCGGCGGATTCGGAGTGAAACCGACCGCCGCCAGGTTTTTGTCGAAATCGTTGCCGATGGGGCAAAACTTATGACGGCCATGCCTCCGCTTTTACAGGAGAACTTCATTCAACAACTACAGGACCTGGAAAAATGGGAGCAGGCTCAAATCCTTTCTTCCCTGGAACGGGTCGCTTGCCTGATGAATGCAGGCGAGATTGAAGCGTCTCCTATCCTGGCCCATCATGTCCTTACCGCCTCCGAAGAGGATATCAATAGGGATAAGAATGCGTCGAAAGTTTCGGGAAAGTCTGTCCCGGAAGCTTCTTCATTGCGGGACCGGAATGATTCAGAGAAAAATGTTCCAGATGTATGTCTCCGCGTTGTCCGCTCCCTGGATGGATTCCCCGGGGGATTCGATATAAAGACGCTGACCGGTTTTCTGCATGAAAGTTTAAAACCGTATGAAGACACCCCCGAGGATATCGAGCGGGGCATTCGGGATGCCTTGACGGCCGTTGGACGCGAAGGGGGATTCGTGTTGATATCCGAGCTTCAGGGCCGGATTGTCGGGTCTCTCGTGATGCAGAAAACGGGTATGAAGGGTTATGTGCCGGAAAACATACTCCTGTTCATAGCCGTGTCACCGGACCAGCGGGGCAGGGGCCTGGGGCGCTGCCTGGTTGAAAACGCCATCCAGATGGTCGATGGAAGCATCAAGCTCCATGTCGAGTACGACAACCCGGCTCGCAGACTCTACGAAAGGATTGGATTTACCAGTAAATATGCGGAAATGAGGTATGTAAAATGAACAGAATCCTCATCAATCTGGACGCCATATATGAAAACCTGGAGACGATCGGCAGATGGATGGATGATCACGGTGCCTGCTGGACGGTCGTAACCAAGGTGCTTTGCGGCCACCAGGATACGTTGAAGGCGCTTCAACAGATGGGGATTCGTTCCATGGGGGATTCCCGACTGGAAAATATTCGTTCAATTGAAAAGATCCATCCTGCACTGGAATCCTGGTATCTTCGCGTACCCGACCTCACCTCCGTCTCGGATGTAGTCCGGCTGGCCGATGTGAGTTTGAACAGTGAAATAGGGGTTATTGAAGCTCTGAATGAAGAAGCGCGCAAGCTGGACCGGGTACATGGCGTAGTGATCATGATTGAGTTGGGCGATTTGCGGGAAGGTATTCTGCCCGGATCGTTGATAAACTTCTACAAGCATGTTTTTCATTTATCCAATATAGAAGTGAAGGGAATCGGTGCGAATCTCGGCTGTATGGCCGGGGCGGTCCCTACTGTGGATCAGTTCATGCAGCTGGTCCTCTACAAGGAACTCCTGGAACTGAAATTTGAACATCCCCTGCACCTGATATCCGCCGGCTCTTCGGCCGTTCTTCCCCTGGTTCTTGACGGGCAACTTCCCAAACCCATCAATCATTTCCGTATCGGTGAGGCCATTTTCCTTGGGACGGACCTTATCAACGGGGGAATCCTTCCGGGGCTCAGGGGAGACGCGATTGTACTGGAGGCGGAAATAGCCGAGATCAAAAAGAAGAGCCTGGTTCCTTTGGCGGAAACGACATCGATCGCCCCCTTTATTTCCGAAGTCAATGAAGATCGGACTCCTGGTCAGCGGGGCTTCCGCGCCCTGGTCAGCATCGGGAATCTCGATACGGAAATATCCGGGCTGACGCCTGTAAACCCACAGTATTCCATTGCGGGTGCGAGCAGCGACATTACTGTTGTCAATATCGGAGATGAAAGGGACGGACTGAAAGTGGGGGATACCATACAATTCACTCCCAACTACGCTGCCTTTGTCAGGCTGATGAGCGGAAGATACATTGAAAAAACACTCCGGCCTGCTACCTACACCCGCAGGAATAACTGGAAGGCGGATTCTTTTGAAGTGGCCCCGGTACTGGAACAACCGGTTTAATAAACGGAGAAGAATGCATGCCTCACAATTTGGGCCGGACACACGAACGCGGTCGTCAGGTATGGGACTCCTGTGCACCTACGCAATCGGCGTGATGCAGGGCAAAGCGGGTGCCGTGGAACTGTTCCAAACGATGCAACGGGCGGTGGAGGCATCCGACGGTATGGCCCTGATGCGCGGGTATTGCAAAGAGGCGGTTGCATGCTTCGCAGTGGAGACCTGCGGGCCGGTCATGTATCTATGCGCACAATCCCTATGGTT
Source organism: Acidobacteria bacterium UBA6911 (assembly GCA_002451015.1). GTDB lineage: Bacteria > Acidobacteriota > UBA6911 > UBA6911 > UBA6911 > UBA6911. The sequence continues at coordinate 4,282 of DKBB01000118.1, read as the reverse complement.
GAAACCGGATCGATATCCCGTTTCCGGCCACATCTTAATCTGATTTTATATTTATAAACCGGGTTTGAGACGCACTGATTCGGGAGGAGACGCTGTATGACGGATGGAATGATCCTTTGGACCATTGTCATCGCTTACATGGTTTTTATCTTCGTCAAAGGAGTCTCCAAAGCCCGCAAAATAGGGGGTGCGGACGATTTTCTCGTCGCCGGCCGGAACATAGGCTGGTTTTTCCTTTTCTGCACCATGGGCGCTACGGTCATCGGTGGCGGCGCTTCGATAGGAGCTATCGGCAGGACTTATGACTGGGGCGTTCTGATGCTGATCGTCTCTACCGGCTGGTACCTNNCCGCGGTTCGTGACGATGGTCCTTTCCCTGCTCTTTTCTGTATTCATTATCGCGGCCCAGATGGCCGCATTCGGAAGCGTGCTGGCCGCCATCCTGCCGGAATTCGCCGATGCGTCCCGTGTGCTGACGCTGGCGATTTTGATCGGCGGCGCCATGGTCGTTATTTACAGTACGGCTGGAGGCCTCCTGGCGGTTATTCATACCGATGTCTATCAATTTTGTATTTTGATACTCGGTTTTCTGATAACCCTTGCGTTCTGCATCCCCGATATTGTCGGATCCTATAACCCGGATACAAACAAGTTCGTGCCTACCCGTTTCGGCGTTGCGGATCTGCGGGATCCGGAGGGATTAGCGGAAAAGCTGGGGTCAGGGCGGGACCCTGTATCCTTCTATCTGAAGGGGCGATTGTCCCCCAAAACCCGGGATTTTCTTTCCATCTATGAGCCGGATCGTGAGGCAACCCCGGAATTGGATCGGGCGATGGTCGACGACCTGAATGCCGTTGTGACGGGAAAAGAAAACATCTACAGTGCCGAACGTTTCGCGGATACCGACTTGACGCCGCAGACGAAGGCACTCATTGCGTCCAACCCTGCTGAAGGGCGGGACCTTTCACGTTTAAACCTATCCCTGGTCCAGGACGCCTATCNNGGCCGAGATCACCCGGAACCGGCATATCCCTGAATTTTTCTTTCTCCCACAAGGCAACAAGGGGTGGCTGTTCCTGATCACGACACTGATGGCGTTTCTGCTCGGGGAGACATTTGCACCGGGATACGCCACGCGCTATTGTGTGGGGAAAAACATCAGGCAAACCCGTTTTGGAATCGCAGGCGTGGGATTTTTCCTTGCAGCTGTCTTTCCTGCAATCCTGTTTTTCATTGCACTCTATGCGCGCATTCATTTTCCGGATATCGAACCACAACATGCGCTGCCGATGGTTGTTACGCAACTGCACAGTCCCTTTCTCGGTGGGTTGATAATCGGGGCTCTGATTATGGCCGTCATGTCTTCGGCTGATTCCGCTTTGAATTCATCTACCGCCATCTTCGTCAAAGACCTGTTCGAACATCAACTCGGATGGAAGGACCGAGGGGACGGGCGCATGCTGAAACTGGCCAGGATCTGCTCGGCTGTTTTAGGGTGTGCCGCAATTGCTGTAGCCGTGATATGGCCCGATATCATCGGCCTGCTGCTTTTTACCTACCATGTTTGGGCACCCGCAATAATACTTCCCGTTTGCATCGGAGCTTTTTCGAAAAAACGGTCTCCCTTCCTTACGCGCAATATCTTTATCACTATGATCACGGCGACGGGATTGACCCTGGGATACCGCGGCCTCCTGTTTTTATATGCCAGGGACTGGTGGTCGCCTCTGGGGAGTAAAGTCTATTCCTTGCTGGACCAGCTAGATCCTTCGGTGTTCGGGGTGACGGTCTCCTGCATTGTTTTTGCCGTCCTTACGCTGTACGGCCGTATCGCCCGCGTTTCTTACAGAACCTAACGAATAGTATTTTATTCAACGCACGGCGTTCCCTGCAGGATTTTGTTTCCATTTCTCGGGATAATAGGGATTACGTCCCAATCGGATCGGTCCGTTTGTACAGGATCCATCGGCCGCGCTTTCCCGTGACAGCAATGGTGTCCATCAATCGCAGGCAGTACGCCATTTTTTGCACCAACCAGACGGGCTGACCGGTGGCTTCAGAGAGGTCTGCCGTTGTAAAAACTTCCGGCAGCGACGCCGGGATGAGTGCCTGCATGTCCTGAGGGCTTTCAAAAATCCACTGATCCACGACCTGTAAAAGACGGCGCTCATGGCTGCTCCAGCCTTTCCGACGCCAGTTACGCGGTCCGTTCTGGCGGCGGACCTGTTCTTCCTGGATCAGGACCACCTGCAGTGAAAAGTCGGGATGGGCAAGAAGTCGCGGGATGCTGACCAGCTCTTCGAAGACGGACTCTATCGTCCCGTGTTTGGGAGATTTTCTCCTGCCGAGGACCTTCCGGCCATTTGGGGACTGACGGACAATCCACAGATCCCGGGCGATGGGATAAACAAGCCGGACGGGATGCCGGTCGAGCAGTTTTGTCAACTTGCGCCGGATGCTGGACAGGCTTGCGGTCTGAATCTCGATCAGGAGCCTGTCCCGGACAACATCGACCGTGAATCCGTCCACTGGGACTTCAACCGAATCGTCCGGGAGCGCGATCCACTGCTTCAGGGCTGCATGCAACGGCTTTTCGTTCAGGGTACCGATCGTGTTTGGCACGGTATTGTTTGCAGTGTTTCGAAAGCCCGCGAGGCTCTTCAATCCGCGAATTCCGCATGTATGGAGTTGGGTATCAGTTTTGCTTCAAAGGCGCGGTCGAACAGCAGTTGCACCGCTCTCCGCCCTTCCTCGCCGTAATCCACCGTCCTTTCGTTGACATACATGCCCACGAAGCGGTCGGCTGTTTCCAGGTCGAGATCGCGTGCAAACTCCATCGCATAATCCAGCGCCTCTTTGCGATGGTCCAGGCCGTACTGGATGCTTTCCTTCAGCAGGCGGGAAATTTCCGCGATGTCTTCCTTTCCGAGGTCCCTTCGGATTACATTGCCGCCGAGAGGGAGGGGAAGCCCGGTTTCCCGGTCCCACCATTCGCCGAAATCCACGACTTTGTGAAGCTGGTGGCTTGCGTATGTCAGTTGTCCTTCGTGAATCAAAAGGCCTGCATCCACGGAGCCCTGTTTCACGGCGTCCATGATTTGGTCGAATGGAATAACAACCTCCACGAAATCGGGTTGAAACATCTTCAGGAGCAGATACGCCGTGGTCATGGTCCCCGGGACCGCAATCTTTTTCCCGGCCAGTTCGTTCGGACTCATGGCTTCGCGGGTGACAATCATGGGACCGTAGCGGTCTCCCATGCTGGCCCCGGAAGGGAGCAATATGTAGCGGTCCGCAATATAAACATACGCGTGGAAGGATACGGCGGTGATCTCATATACCCCGTCAAGCGCCTTGCGATTGAGCGTTTCAATATCCTGAAGCGTGTGGCTGAAACGGAACTTGCCGGTCGGCAGCATCTCCTTGGCCAGGGCGTAAAACATGAATGCATCATCCGAATCGGGGCTGTGGGCTATTCGTATCTCCATCTATTCCTTCCTTTTTTGCAGGGAGCATTTCTTCTGTTTCCGAGTATAACAACATACCTTATTTGTCGTGATTATGGCCGAAAATTTCATTCCGGAAGAATGTTACCAGGGCCGCTTTCCGGGAGCGGTCCTTAGCGTGCAGCGGGATAAGGCTCTTTTGGGGCCATTGCAGCAGAGTCATTTCGTATTCCATCGTGAATCCCTGACCGGTGAGATACCACGCATAAACCAGCCCGAACAGTAAGCCCGAAGGGATAAACCCTCCGTCCCTGTTGATGGTGATCCGGAAGATCCGGTCGTTTTCAGGATCGGGATTCATGCGCGCCAAAACCAGGTATGTCCGAAGCTGGGAATCGGTGAGGTAGCATTCCTGTTCGACGTCCGGCTTCAGCGTGATTTCATAGCAGCGCGACCCGTTCTGTTTAATCCATCGGCGTTTTTCAATATACCGTCCCAGCAGGGATTCTCCTATCGCGACCAGAAGGTTCTGGCGAAGTTTCGACGAGTTGGATAGGAGATCATCGTGCAGCTTGATGTATCGATCCTGTGGGTCGAAGTATCCCAGCACGTTGTCCAGTTCGGTACTGCGATTCCACTTGCCTGCCGGGATAACACGCACTCCCTGGAAGAATTTCAGGTGAGACGGTTTCAGATCTCGGTTTTCCCACGCCAGATCAAGAAGAAGATCCCGTAATTCAGGGGGATGTATGTTCTTTTTTTTCAGTGCCCCTGCGATGGAACACATGTAGTCGCAAAGCAGGGGGCTCCGGGGGGGAGCGTCTGTCCGGGGAGTT
>DKBB01000414.1 GCA_002451015.1 Acidobacteria bacterium UBA6911 | reverse complement strand
GTGTGATACATAGCAGGCCTACCTTATGATATATGTGATGAAAAGAGGCTGTCGTTTTCAATTCTCTGGAAACACTTACACATTCATTTTATCCGCCACATTTTTCATCCCCAGGGCTTCCAGCCTGGCCCTTGTCGGTCGACCGCTTTCAGTTTCCCAGCCTCGTAACCTGTAGAATCGGGTGACAAGATTCTCCCATTGTTTTTTGTCCAACGGAGCTGAAAGCGATTCCCCGTTTGGAACTATACGCTTGAACCACGGGCCGTTGACAGTGTCGCCCTTTCGCCCGCGGTTTTCTCTCTGCACCATGATTGCGCGGCGCAAGTTCCAGATTCGTTCCCCGGCTTCCCAAAGCCGGGATACGTTATAGTCTTGACCGGTAACGGCAGAAAGAATCCTGCTTTCGAAAATGCGTATGTCCATTTCAGGCGGATGGAAGTAGCTGTTGGGCATGCTGGCATACTCGCAGAAAGGCAGGGAGTTCTTCAGGCTCTGATTGTTCTGTACCCAGACGGCCAGGTGCTCTGCCCGTTCGTAAATCATTTTTGTTCCCGAAAACGAAAGGGTTTTTTCATCCATTTGAATGTCCCCGCCGGGAACGCCGAAGTAATCGGCTAAGGAGGGGGTGGATCCGAAGGCTAGATAATCGTGACAGGAATTGAATGGATCCCGTGAATCGGTAGCCCAGTGAAGGGCCGATGCTACATTCCTGAGATGGTGCGACATATAGCCATACGCGGGATACTGGTCCTGATAGACTTTCATTGCAGCCGGTCCCAGTTTTTCCGCAGCTCTACCGACGCCCTGGGCCAGGGGGCTTTTGCCTTCGGCAATACCGGTCAACAGTTCGGTCAGGAATTCGTGGTGCACTTTAGGGCTTCCGAGTTTCGGTTCCGTGGCATGGTCGAAGTGGGGGATTGATGTCAGACCGAGATCCTGTTTGGTAAAAGCCTTGGATGCAATACCGGTCAACGCGAACACCATGATCCCCAAAAGCTCGTAATTATTGATTCCCAGTTTCTGTGACAGGATGTTGCCTTCCCAGTACCCTTCGGAACTTCCGTTGCCGACAAAACCGTACCAGGCTTCGACGCACATCTGTGCCCCCTTGCCGATGCCGGGCATATCGTAGAAACCCATGCACTGGTAGGGGCATCCGTGGCATCCCGCGAAGCGCTTCAAATATCTGGCTTTCATTTCTCCGCTGACAGGCTCGCCGCATAAGGGATAACGGCCCCAGGATTGGGCCCCTCCATTGAGCCATTCTCCTGCCGCGTGCCTTTCCGACACCAGGTCCATAAACGCGTCGGGATCGGCGATTTTATGCGATCCGATTCCCCGTACGACAATGGCCTTCAGATTCTTGGATCCCATTAAACCGCCATAGCCGCCCTGTCCTGCGGCACTGCCGGTTTCATTCAATATAATGGCAAAACGGCATGAGGTTTCGCCCGCCGGTCCGATGGTTAAGACTGATGCCTTCGGATGGCTGGTGCGCAGTGTCTTCTGCGTCTCGAAAGTATCCAGGCCCCACAGATGGCCCGCGTTTTCGATAGATGCGGTTTCATTGTCGACCTGCAGGTAGACGGGTTTGTCCGATTTGCCCAGAACGACGACAGCATCGTATCCGGCATATTTGAGATCGGCGGGAAACTTGCCGCCCATGCCCGAATAGGCGAAGAGCTCCTGTGGATAGGATTGCGGCGCAATCCCGCAGACCTCGGCGCGGTTGAACGGGCCCGGCGCGCCTGTCAACGGTCCGACAGAAACCAGAAGCGGATTGTCCGGGTGGAATGCCGAAACTTTCGGTGCGCCCAGTTCCCAGAAGATTCTACTGTTCAGCCCGACGCCGCCGATATATTTTTCCGGCTCGAAGTCGGAGGTAGGGACGGTCGTCACCTTCCTCTCCGTCAGGTCGACCCATAGAATTTTGCCTGCCCAGCCGTATGTTGTTTCCATCGTTACACCTCCCTGCTGCCAGGCACGAGAGCCAGGGCTTTTTGACTGCAGTATTCGATGCAAATCGGTCCCTTTTCCCTTTCCCTGCAAAGATCGCATTTGAAGGCAGTCTTCGTTATCGGATTTATCTTGATGTGGGCCGGATCCAGGGGACAGGCAAGCGTGCATTCCCCGCACCCGTCACACTGATCGGAATCAATGTATTTCACGCCCGTAGTATGGTCGATGCGCAGCGCCGAATCTTTTTTCGGACAGGACAGGTAGCAGCTTGGCGAGAGGCACTGCCGGCATGCATTGACAGAAAAAGTTGCCTCAAGCGGATCCCTGACCAGCACCGATCGGGAAAGTGAAATATTGACTACTTTCTCATGGTACAGCGAACACATTAGACTGCAAACACCGCAACCTGCGCATAGGGACGCATTGTGCTCCAGCCTTCCGGCAGACGGTATCCCTTTCTGTAGAGCCTGTTCCGGACGGGTACAGCCGGTGAGTCCGGCAACAGCGCCAAAGGAAAAGGCGGCGCCAGCCAGAAACTCTCTTCTGTTCGTTCCGGATTTGTTTTTATATGTTGCCATTACTCCCTCCGATATTGGTGAGTTGGGAAGTGGCCTTGCAGGAAGCAGGAATTATCCAAGCCATTGGATCCTTCTCTCTCCCGGGGTGTCCCGCTTTCGTATTTTTGGATAAAACTTAATGAATCGTGTTTTGCATTATACGCAGAAATTGCCGACGCTTGAAGTGGGAATATGGGGATGGCAGACGTATCTGGGCTTAGTCATATATTAATGATGAAATACTGCCCGATGGCACACCATAAACAATTTTTGAATATTTGATTTATTACTATGCTTTTAAGCTATTGATTTCAATAATGCGCCCGGCAAAACTCGAATTTGCGGCCTTTTGATTCGTAGTTGAATGGCGACGCAATATCAACGATTTACACCGATTGCTATGAATTGATATTAAGTAGTATTCATGCACTATTCATGCGGTTTTTAGAATTTAGACTATCAACCAGTGTCACTCCATATCGCCCAGGGCAGTCATCGAGAGTGGTCACCTAATTTTACATGAGTTTTCCAACTATACAGTTCCGCCTATCATTTGACGATGTGGTTTATATCCAAAGGTCAACATGGAGGTACCTATGGTCGAATATGATGCTAGTGTCATAACACAATATGTAACAAGGCTGAAATTCAAGGCGAATTGGGCAATATTGAGTCATAGCATAGTGGGATTTATTATAGGTCTACTCGTCGGAGTGTTATTTGCCAGAAATTTATCTGTGGCTCTAAGTGACTTAACGCTCATAGTGATTTTTATGACTATCGGAATCTTAATTGGTTATCTTCGGGGACGAGAAGCAGCCTTCAAGATCCAAATTCAAGCCCAACAAATATTATGCCAAGTTGCAATAGAGCAGAACACTCGGGATCGTAGCAATTCTAAAATTACAGCAGCTTAAACGCTTTTAACTCATAGATATTCTGTCCTCTATAACTTATCTCCGTAGTGAACCCCCGAAAGCAAGACATGGTTAAGCGGCTTTGAGTGTACTACTCGCGTCCGCGAATTCTCTCGGTGTAGCATAGGCCAGCGCCGAATGTATTCTCTCGTTGTTGTAATAATTCACATAGTTATCTATGGCTTCTCGGGCCTCTGATACCGTATCCCGCAAGTTCGGCCAGACCTCTTCCTCCTTGATCGTACGGATGACTCTTTCTACAAAAGCATTGTCATCCGGGGCATTGTAGCCCGTGTATTCACCTTTAATTCCAAGATGGCCGAGGTATTCCACGAAAGCTTTCGAGCACGGCTGGGCGCCACTCAGCGGGTCAGTATCTCCCTTTTGCTGAAATTCTAATAAATTATTCGCCCCAATTTAGCTTTTTACGCTGCGCAGCTTCCTCGGCTTCAGCCTTCAGTTTGATTTGAATAGCCTTGGTATAGGTTTCGTTTGCTTGTCCGATCAGCGCAGCCTTAATATATTCTTCCTCCTCCATTTTAGCCGCTTCTCGCCAGAGCAAATTCTGGAAAATCATGGCATCGAAGTGATCGGGACGGATTTCAATAGCCTTCTCCAGTTGATCGAGTCCTTCGTCGATGTCTTGCTGTAATTTCGTCTTCTCATCTTCTTTTAAATATTCGACGTTCTCTCCCTGAATCCCGGTTTGTTCAAGCACAGTATCATAAATAATTACAGCGATCCGATAATGGGCTTCCGCTTTGTTTTCCCTGACCTCCGCTGTTTCCTCTTCAATCTCGATAACACGGTTACACCATTCCTTGGCTTGTTCAAAATCCTTTAACTGGTAGATGAGGCTGGCAATGGCCAGCATGGCATTGACGTTGGGTTCCCCCCTATCCTGAGACCGCTCCACCACATCGCTGAATGTTTCAATGGCTTTTAAACCCATTTGTTCGCTTTTAGGATCCGTCGATCCTGGAACATACTGCAACATATAGGCAGTCGCCAGATACATGCGAGGAACATCTTTCGGGAAATCCGGATACGACTCTATCGCTTTCTGAAATAGTTGTGCAGCGGCATCATACTCTTGATCGGTAAATGCCTTCACCCCTTCATTCAGGTATTCTCTAGCTTCGTACATTGGATCGTTGAACGTCTGCTCATTTTTACTCGGATTATCCTCAGCTTTTGCTGCATCAATTAGATCATATCCCGATAATGCTAACAGCAATATGATCGCTAAGATCCTTGCTGGATGCATAGCGCATCTGAATTCGGGTTTCATAGCAAATCTCCTTTTGAATTGAGACTTTTCAATAATTCCCGCTACTGCTTATAAATGCTGAATCTGAGGAGAGGATAAGTAAGTCCCGACTTTGTATAACCCTATCTCTATTGGACCTAGCTCTACTACTGATCAGATGTATTATGAAAACGTTAATTGGCTAAAGTTTAACATGAATTGCGGGCTATTAGAAAAGGATTTCCCTTCCCCCATCCTCTTGATCCTCTTATAATAAGTCCAAGTTCCACAAAGATTTACAGAATCATCACGCAACCGACCTCTACCTGGAGGCATCTATGCCCGAGATCTGCCAGACACCTTTCACACTTTAAGCTCGTGGAGAAGATCGGACAGGGAGGCATGGGTGAAGGCCACCTCGCCGACGACACGACNNACACAATCAGGGAACTACGGCATGATCTTTTTGATCAGAAATGCGTTTTACCAGGACAATTGCCTTTTCATCACGCTTTATCGAGTACCCCTAGCAACCGTTAAGCAAATCCTCAGGCATAAAGATCTGCTTTCCGTCTGGTGGGATCCTGACGCCACGATAATCCTATTCACACTTTCGATAAATAGATGCCAGTACGGACGACGGAGGCTTTCCTTGATCACAGGACCCTTGAAGATCAAACTTTTGCAGGTGATATCAACCTGGTTGTGAGGCTGTATAAAATTTCAGGGCAGAGGCTTTGGACAAGGCGTTGGAAACTGTTTACAACGACCAGGGACTCATGCTTGAAGCTGATTCAAGTGATAATGTTTATGTGGTCGGCGGAATTAATCAGGCAGGGCTTTTCAGCTTTTAGGAGAAAGGCTCGTCAAATGTGCTTTGAAATGATCCAGTCCAGCCACCGGTCAGGCAATAATGAAATAAACTTTGCAGCAAACGAGATACCCTTTCCAACGTAATATCTGGTTCTGGGTTTTGGTGATTCAAGTCCGTCCATAACAGCATTAACTACTATTTCAACAGGACCGGCCTTTTTCTTTTCTTCTTCTATGTGTTTTCCAAATTTTTCAAGTTTTTCAAGATAGACCTCTCGTTGTCCTTTTCTTGTAAAGAACAGTTCTTCAAGCTCTTTTTTGTCAGGATGTTTTTCAAGTATCGGCGTTTTAATAAACCCAGGACAAATAGAAACAACCTTTACGCCCAGTGAATCCACTTCACGGCGCAACGAATCTGTCAGTGCCTCAACCGCGAATTTGGAAGCGCAATAGGGGCTCAAAAAGGGGGATGAAATGCGGCCAGATATGGAGCTGATATTTATGATTCTGCCCCTGGCCTCCCTTAAAAACGGCAGGAGGGTTTGTGTGACGTAATACAATCCGAAAAAATTGACCTCAAGCTGCCTTCGAAGCACTGACATGGGAACGCACTCTACAGGACCGTGCCGTGCAATTCCTGCATTGTTGATCAGGCCAAAAAGGGAGGAGTTTCCAAGTTTNNCTTCTTTCCTTGCACAGGCAAACACCTGGTAATGTCTTTCTACCAGTTCAGTGGTAATGGCCAGTCCGATACCTGAAGATGCACCAGTAACGACAATGCTTTTTTCATGATTACTCATTGTGACTCCTTTTGTCTGAGATTAGTATATTATCAAGATACTGAAAGAAAATGATCGAATATAGCCAGTATCACACTATTTGGTGTCTCACTTATCGAGGGAGCCAGTAAGGATTTCCCTTCCCCTATCCATCACAGCTTCATATAATGACCACACATTTTTCAAAGCAGATCTAAGTAAGTTTTTAGGCAGTAATCCTACCCGAGGTCCGCTACACCGATTGGAGAGGGATTTACCTGGTTCATGGTCAGAGAAGGTGATTAGCGCAAACTTACGGTAACCGAAGCGGCGCAAGCATTTCAAGAGGCAGCCTGTTCCCATCCATATGGAGGGAGTATGAATCGTAAATCATTGAGCGTCATACTCGCCAGCATCATCCTGATAATGTGTGTTACTACAACGGATGTCGAGTCAGCAGCTAGGAGGTGGTCCGTTACCGTGTGCGGCCCGGTATCACATCCCCTAAGAAAAGCAGTTGCCGAAGCAGTTGATTTTTGGAATGGTGAGTTGGCGGGCTTAGATGTAAATCTGTCGCTCGGCCCAATTACAGACAGCGACCTTCAAATTCCGGATACAGAGCTTGCTCGAATCAGCGAGAGTGTGATGAAAGGTGAGCAAAGGATTCGCTTTCCAGAAGAGTTGAAGAATATCCGTGGAGATGTCGTGATCCTACTTTCCGGGACAGATCTGATCTCTGTCGGTTTTAGCCGGGTGAATGGAAGACAGGGACTGGTAATCCTTCGAAGCGGAGATATTCCGCCCCTTTCCCTACCAAATGTCGCCCATAATTTGGTGGCGCATGAACTTGGGCACGTCCTCGGCCTTTCACATAACAGCGATGAAACAATGTTGATGTGCGGGCGACCGGCACCTTGTCGACCTGCCGCATTCCAATCGTCCTTGAAGCGCTTCTTTCCTCTGACTGAGAAAGATCGTAATGACCTTACTAGGCGCTTTAAGTAGACGGACGCCAATACTGGGTGTGGTCGGGGAGAAGTTAAATCCGTCCGACCAACCGGTGCGTAAAAAAGGATTGCCCTCCCTCATATCCGCCCTATCCGCATATAATAGCCCCACCGTTTTACCAGACATTTTGAAAGCAACCATTAACAGGAGAAATCCCACGCGCAAGGCATTTCTATTGCTGGCCGTACTTGGGTTAACAAGTTCTTTATGGGCTGCTGATCCGATTATCGGAACTTGGAAACTGAATGTTGAGAAATCGAAAATGCTTGACGAAGCCAGAGGGGCGCTGAAATCATCGATCAAAGAAATTACCAATATATATAGCGAAACCGATTCTGGATTGATCGAGCTAAGAACAAAACGAGTTTTCGTGGACGGCACATCTGATTCTGATTTGATTATCTTCCCAGTTCAGGGAGGTGAGGCAAAATCCCACATTTTTCAAGACATATCAATGTTTGAAATTATATTCGCTCCCGGTGAGTGGTGCGGAGTTTATATACAAGATGGCAAACAAATTTTGACAAGACACAAAGTCTCCAGTGTTGATGGGAATACTTTTAAGCAGAAACTCCGGGGTGCTGATAATAAGGAACCATTTGAAGTATTAGAGGTCTTCGACAGGCAATAGCCTAGGGGGAGATTACGCTGATGAAAATTTACTGGCAACGGGTTTAGATTACTGCCTTCAATTTCCTTTTCTCTCAGCCTTTTATCCCATTATAATATCCCCCAGTTCCACCAAGTTTTAGCAGACAGGAAATGGCACGCAGTCAGCCGGAGGACCGCATGCCTGAGATCGGCCATATCTGATTTGTGAGGAGTGTTTTCGCAAATGATAAGACCATTGTTCCGGCGATTCAAGTCGCGTAGACCGCTGTCGCGGCGAAAAAGAACACAGAGGGATGAACGCCCCGCCTTCCCCTCAATATTCAAAATTCATGAATATTTTTAACTTCTGTTGGTTTATTGTTATAGCTGGCATTTTGTGAAGGATTTCAAAATTTAACGGGAGGACATTTCCGTGGTAAAAAATCCAGAATTAGTACCTCTGCTTATCATTATTTTCATAGTCATCCCTTTTGTCTTATTGTGCCTGAGCCTTAAAGTGATTGCTTTCTGGAAGATTTGCTCCAGGATTGGGTATGCCGGGCCCCTGGGACTTTTAATGCTTGTTCCATTCGGAGATATTATACTGCCACTCTTCATTGGATTTGCGAAGTGGCCAGCGCTTGAACAGAAATTAAAAGAGACCACTGAATCATCATAAAAGGCCACGGATTCTCAAAACAGCTTCCCCACCAGCCTGATGGCATCCGCCCTCACCAACTCTGGATCTTTGAGCTGATTCGATTTCTTGTTGTACCAGATCCGGGCACAGCTGATCGCCACTATTTCCTCGGGGTGAATTGGCCGCTTACCGCCAGAACACCGAC
>DKBB01000412.1 GCA_002451015.1 Acidobacteria bacterium UBA6911 | reverse complement strand
ATAAATCCGAACCAGGCAAGCAACTGGCCGCCAAGGAATCCTGCAATCATGCTGCCGGTCTTCATCGAGAAAAGGGAAGCGGAGTGGATCAGTCCTGTGGAGCGCCTTCCGAATTTATACTGTCCGTAATCCGCGACATCCCCATACATAGACCATGTGATTGCGGACGTCGGGCCGATCATGAAGGAGCCGATGCAATTGACCACCAGCATCAGGCTGTACATCTCTATCGGTATGAAGTAGAACGAAAAAAGACAAACCGCCGTTGTCATGGTGAGGGTAGTAGCAAGATACTTTTTGTCGATGCGCCTGACCAGGAATCCTACGCAGAAAATTCCCAGCATCATCATGAACTTGCCCGAACTGAGAAAGAGGGAAGTCTTGTCCATCCCCAGAAACACGACTTCGTCGCCTGATTTCACGACATACTTGAAGAAGTGAATGGTGACNNCTCTTTCAGTTCTTCCCTGACGTTCTGTTTCTGTCCTGCGGGCGGTTGGACCCGTTCTCTGGTGGTCAGGAAGGTGATCCAGAAAAGTATGATGGATGCCACCGCGAAAATGCCCATAGTATACTGGAAGCCCTGAAGCTCGCTCCCGCCTCCCAGTTTTTCGACCAGCCCCCGGACGTACATCGAAATCAGCAGCCCGCCGCCGTAGGCTCCTATGAAGCGGAAATTCGACGCGATGGTCCGTGCATGGGACGAGGGACTTAACACCCCCATCAACGAAGAATAGGGTACGTTGATGGCGGTATAAACCATCATCATCATGGAGTATGTGACATACGCATAAATGATTTTGCTCGCGCCCTCAAGGTCCGGATTCGCGAACAGAAGATAGCCGCATATGCCGTACGGGACGGCCATCCAGAGCAGGTAAGGCCGGTATTTTCCCCAACGGGACTTCGTCCGGTCGGCGATAATGCCCATGATCGGATCGTTGACTGCGTCCCAGAGTCGTGTGACGAGAAACATCGTTCCCGCCACCGCGGCATCGATTCCGAAGACATCCGTGTAGTAATAGAGCAGGAAGATATTAAAAGTCTGGAAGAAAAAGTTTGAGGCGGTATCCCCGAGCCCAAAGCCGAAATTTTCCATGAACGACAGTCTTTTGCACGGGCCTGAAGAGCTCGAATTCTTGTGCATGCACGTTCTCGTCGGTTTCATTAAAGGGAATCACGCCAACCTGAGCGGGCTTGATCTTACTATTGCGGTAACAACGCGTCAACCATAACAGGATACATTCCGGGCACAGTGCGGACAGTATGGTTGTTGGATATCCCTCATCCGAAGTACAATAAGAGCTCCCGGTTTGAAAGGTTGGAACTGCTGGGGCTGTTTGTAGAAAGTATATATTCAGGTTCAGGGGCTGGTTCGCAATGAAAAATATCAGGTTTCCGTCTTTGTGGGTGTTGTTGTTTTTTCTGTACTCCTGCAGCGCAACGGCCCAGACACCCGTTGGGCCCGAGTTTTTCGGCCATGGGATCGAGCCGTCCGATCTGGCTTATGTAGACAATTACGATTTCATCCGGCATGAAACAATGATTCCGATGCGGGATGGCGTACAGTTGTATACGATCGTCCTAGTGCCCAAAAGAGACGAGAAAATGCCGATTGTACTGACCCGCACGCCTTACGGCGCGTCCCTTCGCTCCCCTCCCGAACAGAGCCCGCGCCTGAAAGATATCCTTCTGGGCGGGGACGATATATTTGCCGAGGCCGGTTACATACGTGTTTTTCAGGACATCCGCGGCAGAAACCGTTCCGGCGGTGAGTATATCGTGAATCGCCCGCTTCACGGACCTTTGAATCCGACCGGAGTGGATCATTCCACGGACACGTATGACACGATCCAGTGGCTTGTCGAAAATATCCCGGAAAACAACGGCCGTGTCGGAATGATCGGCATTTCCTACGACGGATTCCTGGTCCTGATGGGCATCGTCGATCCGCATCCGGCGCTTAAAGCCGCCGTGCCCATAAATCCGATGGTGGACGGCTGGGTGGGAGACGACTGGTTTCACAATGGAGCCTTTCGCCAGATAACGGTAGATTTCCTGAACACGCTACTTGTGCCCTTCCGTAACGGAGCGAACCCGCGTAGAGAGAATGAAGACGACTACGAATTTTTTCTCCGGGAAATTTCAGCCGGGGCCGTAGCACGGCGCATGGGATTGGACCGACTTGGTTTCTGGCAGGCTCTTCTGCGGCATCCTTCCTACGACGGATTCTGGCAAAGCCAAGCCATGGACAAGATCCTGGCGGCCAGCTCTCTCACGGTTCCGACCTTCTACGTCCACAGTCTCTGGGACCAGGAGGACATTTACGGCGCCATCGCTGCTTATCTCGCAACGGAAACCAAGGATACGAACAATGACAGGAACTTCCTGGCTATCGGGCCCTGGAACCACGGCGGTTCGACCGGGGACGGCTATGCCCTGGGACCGATCAAATTCAATAGCCCTACCGCGCGCCATTTTCGCAGGAGTTTTCTATTGCCGTTTTTCAACGAGCGTCTGAAGGAGGGATTGCCCGCAGCGGACATCCCGCCGGTCCTTGTGTATGAGACCGGAACGAATGCATGGCGCCGTTACGACACCTGGCCCCTGAGCTGTGAGTCGGGATGCGAAAATAAAATGAAGCCGCTCTATCTCCAGCCCAGGTTCGGTCTGGATTTCATAAAGGCCGAGAGCGATACCGACGTCTACGATGCCTATGTTTCCGATCCTTCAATGCCGGTGCCGTACCGGAGACGCCCGATCCACCCGGCGTATACCTCCGATTCGACCTGGGGCCTGTGGCTTGTGGACGACCAGAGGCATTACTCGGAGCGCAGCGATGTGTTGAGTTATCGAACAGCGGCCCTGACACAACCGGTTCGGATCAACGGCAGGCCTGTAGCAACACTGTTCGCGTCCACCAGCGGTTCCGATATGGATCTGGTCGTCAAGCTCATCGATGTTTACCCGGATCGCTATCCCGAACAGCCGGAACTTTCGGGCTATCAGCTCATGATCTCGGCCGACATTATTCGAGGCCGCTATAGAAACAATCCTCAGAATCCAATACCGGTTGCTGCCGAACAGGAGACACATTATCGGTGGGTGCTGCCCGCGGCAACACACGTTTTTCTGCCGGGNNCACCGGATCATGGTGCAGATACAGTCCAGCTGGTTCCCGCTGTACGACCGCAATCCCCAGACCTATGTGGATAATATTTTCAATGCAGTATCCGAGGATTTTCAGAAAGCGGTGCACAAGATTTACCGGTCCGGAAACCACGCCAGTTACATCGATTTACCGATTGTTGACATGCAAAGAATCCGGAATTCAGAAGCCGGAAGCCGGTAGAAATACCCGATGTTTTAATCTGGAATCTTCAATCTTTAAATACTTTACAGTGACAGGCGGATCTCAGGGAGAACGCCCCGGTTGGACATACTTCAGCTGCTTTTTCCGCCAGATCCGGAAGCGCTTCCACCATGGTGCCCTTAAGCGGTACCGCGACGGAGGCTTCGAAACCCCTGCCGACTATGGCAAGCCCCAGCCCCCTGCCTGCCTCGGCAGCGGCCGTTACGCAGGCACCGCACAGGATGCATTTGCCCGGCTCATAAATGATTTCCGGGTGGGACAAGTCGCGGTGGAAACTCCGGCGGGCGCCTGAGAACCGCAGGGGATCCGCACCATATTCGGTCGCATACTGCCTGAGAGCGCACGTATCGGCCTTTCCGCAACCGCAGCCCAAACAACGGCCCGCTTCAAGGACCGCCATGTCTTTCGAGAACCCGGTTTCCACTTCCCTGAAATTATTCACGCGCTCTTCGACGGGAATTTCAGGCATCGGGGCGCGCGGGGCCGCTTCAATATTCCGGAAGAACTCGGCGAGTTCGTCCTCACTCATTCTTCCCATGAGCACCGTGATCATATCGGGATCCCCCTGAACGGGTCTTCCGTTCAGGTACTGATCGATCGATACGGCCGCCAGTTTTCCCGCGGCTACGGCACGAATGGCGAGATCGGCTCCCGTGACGGCGTCGCCTCCGGCGAATACCCCCTCAATGTTTGTCGCCAGCGTCGCAAGATTGGCCTCAATGCCCCATCTGGTTAGAGAGAGATCCGAAGCCTGCATGGATCCGGATTCCACCGATTGTCCAATGGCCGCGATCACCGTATCCGCTTCCAGAGTAAATTCGGAATCCGGTATGGGTACGGGACGTGCCCGTCCGCTTGCATCCGGTTGGCCCAGTTCCATGCGTTGACAGGTCAGCAGCAGCCTCCCGTTTTTACCTCTAACGAGTTCGATAGGAGCTACCAGCGTTTCCAGGATGACGCCTTCTTCTTCCGCCGCTTCAACTTCGGACATGAGGCAGGGCATTTCACGCCTCGATCGTCGATAGAGTACTCTCACGTTTCGGGCCCCGATTCGAACCGCGGTTCGGGATGTATCCATGGCTGTATTGCCGCCGCCCAGTATGAGAATGTCGTTTCCGATTTCCGGGCTTAGTCCTTCCGCGACCTTACCCAGGAATTCCAGGGCCGGCTCGGCCAGGTCTTCACCGGGGCAGCCCAGGCTTTTGGACCCCTGGGCACCGATGGCGAGAAATACGGCATTGTAATCCCGGCGCAGGTCGTCCAGTGACAGATCCCCGCCGAGTTTAGTGTTCAGGTTGAAACGGGCTCCCAGTTTTCTAATTGTGTCTATTTCCTGTTCCAGGACTTCTCTCGGCAAACGGAATTCCGGGATCGCCCAGCGGAGCATGCCTCCCGGCATCGGGCGGGAATCAAACAGCGTGGCACGGTGCCCGCGCCGAAGCAGGTGGTGCGCGGCACTGAGGCCGGCAGGTCCGGTGCCGACAATAGCCACTTTCTTTCCGGTGTCCATTTCCTTACGCGGCACATAGCGGGAATCGGATTTCAGGTCCGTGTCGCCGGCGAGGCGATGAAGATTTCTGACTGAAAGAGGCTCTCCGGTTTCACAACGATGGCAGCGCTGTTCGCACAGTCGGGGACAGATGCGGCCCAGCGACGCCGGAAGCGTCAGGTAATCCGTGGCAATTTCGGCTGCGCGTTGAATATCTCCGTCGGCAATGCAGGTGACAAATCCCGGAATGTCCAGGGTCGCCGGGCAACCGGTCCGACACGGGCCGATGCAGTCTCCCACATGATCGGACAACAGCAGTTCGAGGGCTGTCTTGCGCGAATAACGCACCTCATCCGAATTCGTGTGGACAACCATGCCCTCTGCGGCAGGCGTTGCGCACGACGGAGCAAGATTTTCCCTGCCTTCGATCTTCACGGCGCACAGGAAGCAGGATGCCGATGGAAGATAGTTATCCACTTTGCAGAGTGTGGGGATCCGTATTCCCAGCCTGCCTGCNNGTTACGCACATGCCGCACCGTGTGCAGAGGGTGTCGTCCACTTCATGTTTGTTGTATGGGCGCGCTTCGATCGCCCCCACCGGGCATGCCTGCGCGCAAAGAGTGCAGCCGGTGCAATTGTCCAGGACACGGAAACGGATCAACGCCTTGCACTGAGCCGCCGGGCAGCGTCGGTCCCGAACATGGGCTTCATACTCGTCCCGGAAAAATCTCAGGGTCGTTAAAACGGGATTCGGGGCCGTCTGCCCCAGCCCGCAGAGGCTTGCTTTTTTGACCTGACGGCCGAGGTTCTCCAGGCTCTCTAGATCGCCTTCTTTCCCTTTGCCTTCACAGATCCTGTCCAGGATCTCCAGCATGCGTTTTGTACCGATGCGGCAGAAGGTGCATTTCCCGCAGGATTCGTCCTGTGTGAAATGCAGGAAGTAACGGGCGATATCGACCATACAGTCCCGGTCGTCGAGAACGACCAGACCGCCGGATCCCATAATCGCCCCCATCGCAGTCAGTTCCTCGTAATCGATCCGGGTGTCCGCAAGGTGTGCCGGCAGGCACCCTCCCGAGGGACCGCCCGTGAGGACCGCTTTAAATGCGCGCCCCTCTTTTATCCCGCCCCCGATGTCTTCGACGATCTCCCGGACGGTGATTCCCATAGGGACTTCGATAAGGCCGCCGCGGTTAATCTTTCCTGCAAGCGAAAACACCTTGGTTCCCTTGGATTTTTCCGTTCCCAGCGCCGCGAATTCTTCGGGACCTCTGCGCAGGATCCAGGGAATGCACGCCAGGGTTTCCACATTGTTGATCAGTGTCGGCTTGCCCCAAAGGCCGGATTGGGCCGGGTAGGGAGGTTTCGGCCGCGGCATTCCCCTTTTGCCTTCCAGAGATTGTATGAGCGCCGTTTCTTCGCCGCAGACAAAGGCCCCGGCCCCTTCGCGCATATGCAGATTGAAGTCGAACGCCGTCCCCAGTATATTTGCGCCCAGCAGTCCGGCAGCCTTGGATGTTTGTATGGCTTTGCGCAAGTGGGTGGCCGCGATGGGATATTCCCGGCGTACGTATAGGAATCCTTCCGAGGCGCCTATGGCGTAGGCCGCAATGCTCAGGCCTTCTATAATACGGAAAGGATCGGCTTCCAGGACGGCCCGGTCCATGAATGCGCCCGGATCGCCTTCATCGCCGTTGCAGATCACGTACTTGACCGGCCCCGGGGCCCGGCGGGTGACGTCCCATTTAACGGCGGTGGGAAAGCCCGCTCCGCCACGGCCTCTCAGTCCCGATGCCCGGATTTTCTCGATGACCTCTTCCGGCGATAAATTTTTCAGGCAATCTTCAAACGCGCGCATGCCGTCATGCCGGCGATAATCCTCAAGGGACAAAGGATCAACGATTCCGCAGTTTTCAAGGACGATGTGCACCTGCTTGCCGGTGTAGGGGGTTGCGTCGACCTTCCGTTCCGAAAGAGGCTTCCAGGCACTGTCGTCGAAAATACGTGCCCGTGTATCCCGGAACCCTACGTGGATTTTTTTTATAAGGCCCCGGGATTTGACGTGTTTCCGGACTATTTTCCGGACATCCGAAGGCTTTACGTTGCCGTAAAGCGTGCTTCGGCCGTTGTCGACAATTTCAATCAGGGGCTCATGGTGACAGATGCCCCGGCATCCGACCGAGGTTATTTCCGCGCCGCCTCCCATCATTCCGACCTGGTGCTCCAGCGCCGCGTGGACCTCCCGGGCGCCGCTGGCTATCCCGCAGGATCCCATACCGATACGAATTTCAACGGGAGGGTGTGGCTTTTTGGGGGGCCGCAGATGCTGCAGGCTCTTCCTGTGTCTACCGTTGCCGTTGGAAGGCGATTCTGCCGACCGGATGAAATTCTGAAGCGTTTCTCCGGCCGACAGTGCACTCAGGTGACCGTAGATATTTTCATCGATTGTGATAACAGGCGCCAGACTGCAGGAGCCAATGCAGGCAACGCGTTCGATGGTGAATTGCCCGGAAGGATCGGTATCGGAATTTTCCTTCATATGAAGGCATCGACGCAGCTCGTTGCCTACTTCGACCGCTCCGGAGACATGACAGGCCGTTCCTTCGCAGACACGGATAATGTGTTTCCCGACCGGGCTGTGCCGGAACTGGGTATAGAAAGTGGAAACTCCCGAAACCTGGGAGGGGGAAATGCCTCCTTTTTCACAGACGTAGCGCAGCGCTTCTTCGGGAAGGTAGCGGTAGTGGGACTGGATGGACTGCAGGATGGGAATGACAGCATCGGGGCTGTGTCCTTCGGTATTCAGAATTGTCTGCACGGGGATCAGATCAATGGTTTCAGTGTCGACAGGGCTTGCCGGCGGCAGGATCGTCGAAAGGGATGTCGTTGACTCCAGGGAACCCGATTCCCCTTCAGATTTCTTTTTCAAAACGTCGGGCACATGCC
Organism: Acidobacteria bacterium UBA6911; assembly: GCA_002451015.1. Taxonomy (GTDB): domain Bacteria; phylum Acidobacteriota; class UBA6911; order UBA6911; family UBA6911; genus UBA6911. Next base: position 12,109 of record DKBB01000412.1, on the reverse strand, counting down.
GCGTTTCGGTATCCACTCCCACAGGCATACGCTTCTCGATCCAGACGGGAAGGGCTGTCCATTTACCCGGGCCGGGGCGGATCCAGCGTATCCAGGCAAGAAAAATCCCTATCGAAAACATGAGAATGATTCCGCTCAGGTCATAGGTATGGCGTCTTCGTGCAAGCGCCTGGTAATGTTGTTCAAGTTCCGGTAGAAGTATTTCCTGGACGCCGGGATCTTGCTGCCCCTGTTCTTTTAGGGCTTCGACGCGCTCAGTCACCTTCGGATCGACAATACGGGCATGGATATAGATGGAAAGAAGCCAACCAGCGGAAACAATGGCGATGCATCCGACGAGGATGCCCATCCAGGAGCGCAGGATCCATATCCATCGGTCCGCCCGGTTTGAAAGCAGGGAGGGAATCCCGGTCCATTCTTTAGGGTCCGGGTGAAACCATCGGAGCCAGACAAGGAATACACCGAACGCAATCAGGAATACCAGCCCGCCGATGTGGTACGTCTGTTGTCTTTGCGCCAGGGTTTGTTTTCGGGATTCCAGTTCGAGCTTTAGAATTTCCTGGGCAGCCGGATCGTTCTGCGCCTCCTCCCGCATGATCTTGATCCGTGCCGATGTTTCCGGGTCGTCCATACGCGCTTGAAAATGGACGGAAAGTAGCCAGGCGGTCACAACAACGGCAATGCAGCCGGCAAAGATGCCCATCCAGGAGCGTACCGTCAATATCCATCGATCCTTGTTCACAACAAACCTCAATGAACCGTGGAAGAACACCAACCGTTTCGGGAAGCAGGCGCCTTACCCGCGTTCGGTTGTGCTTTCATCCCGCCGGGAACCTTCTGTGATTGTAACAAGGCCGGTTCCGAATTTTGAATGGCGCGGGCAGGAATCGTAACAGCGGGCGCAGGCGAGGCAGGCGCCCCGCTCGGCCCTGTTGCCTTTAATGGCGCCGTAGGGACAGGCCTCGGCGCATAAGCCGCAATCAAGTTCTTTGTCCGGTGTTATCCGGACGTTTTTCCAGGCAAACCTGGACAGTAATGCCAGGATGCCGCCATAGGGGCACAGCCACCGGCAGTAGGGCCGTCCCAGGAACATGCCTCCCACTATAAACACCGCTCCTATCGCCAGCATATGAAAAGATCCTGCGATACGGAAGAGGCCGACGAAAGGGTCCCATTCGCAGATAATGAAACGCCGGGCTATTTCCACCTCCATGGATCCCGCTTTAAGATGCAGTCCCCAGCCGGCAAACAGTACCGCTAAGGCAAGGTATATATACGGAAGCCAGCTCAGGATTCTGTCGAGTTTCTTGGGCACTTTTTTCGGCCACAGCAGCACAAGGTCCTGTACCGCTCCCAGCGGACACACTCCGCCGCAGAAAACTCGGCCAAACAGAAGCGCCGCAATCAGCGGTAGAAAGAAAAAAACGATAACGCCCGCGGAGACGATGTAGTGGGGATCCACCAGGGAGAGGGTTACGTTCTGAATCGCCCCGATCGGGCAGATGCACCCTTTCCGGTAAAAGCCGAAATAGGCCAATGCGCCGATGCTGAGCAGCAGAACGCCCCTGCGGCTGCGCCTTTTCAGGATAAGCCATGCGCCGAGAGCCAGTCCGGCAGTCAGCATGACTATATCGAGAATTCGAACCCAGCTCGATCGCGGCTCGGGATGAGTCGGCGTCGGCAGGGTGTAGGAATCTCCGAAATCGGGCGGAGGCAACTGGTACTGCGCATACAGTAGAGTCTGGGACAGAAGCACAACAGCAACAACAGCCAGCCAGAGACGGGGCGATTTGAACGGCCGAAATCGAGAATTACGCATGCGTTCCTTCATCAGGATTCTGTGTGGGGGCCCAACCCGGCGTTTCTAGGCGTACAATCGCATCATCCGGGCAGGCAATCCTGATGGCGCATTCGTTGCATTCCAGGCAGCGATCGTAGCGGATCTCCAGGCGCAGCGAGCCGTTGCCGGCCNNTTGACGCATTTGCCGCAACCGTCGCACCGCTCTTCATCCACTTCATACTCGTAATAATTATTCATGGGATCGTCCGGATCGACATCGCCCACTACCCGCCGCAGGAGGGCGTCCTGAGGGCAGACCTTTCCTGTGGGGATCCCTCTTTCGTCCGGCATGCTCGTAACGTCCATGTAGGCCGGGCAAAGCATGCAATAGCCGCACTTGTCGAAGTCGTTGNNCGCGAGAAGTCCCACGGCACCGCCGATACCGGCAAAGCCGATGATGCGAACGGATCTGTCAATAAATTCGCGACGGGTTGATTTCTCACTCATTGGATTTCAAACTCCTCGTTTTTCCTGCCCGTCGGGGGGGCAGAACCCGGGCCGGGTTAATCTGCGGCGTTTTTTTCGACCACAGGTGAAAAAATTTGTATGACGCGTCGCACCGGATCCGCCGTTATAATCCGGCCGGCGGAATCGACTTCCAGGTGAATGTGCGTGCAGTTGGGATCGAAATTTTCAGGGCCGATATAGGCGATCATGGTGCCTTCAGGATTGAAAACCTTCACACGGGCAATCACTTTCTCCGCTGTAACAATGTTTCCGTCGGGCGTTACGGCCAAATTTACCGGATTGCAGCAGCCTACAAAGTCCGAAGGATCCTGCATGCCGAATTTGCCGAAAGAACCGGTCGGCGTCCCGTCCAGTATCCATTCGGTCACCCGATGCCGTCCCGTGTCGGTCGCCAGGATGATGCCGCTGGAGTCTATATCGAAATCCAGCCATCCGTTCGGAAGCATAAAGCTTCCGGTTTTGTTTTTGTCTCCGATCACCCCGAGGTGTTGGCCGGCTGCATTGTACCGGTGGATGATTTTGGCCGAGGCATCCGCGACCAGTATCTCGTTTCGGTAAATCTTAATGGCCGTGACCGCCGCGGGCCGGTTCGGATTTCCGACCTGCATGCCCCCCTGATTTTCCCCAAGGGTGTTGTAGATATCGACGCGCCCGAGCGATCCTGTGTAGACGCGTCCGTCCGGTCCCGCTTCCAGACAGGCGGTTCCGGACTTTACCTTCCATTTGCTGAGGAGGTTTCCTCCGGCATCGAAAATCCTTATTTCATCGTCGCCGAGACAGTAAATGGCATCATCGGGGCCTACGGTAATATCCGCCAGGGAGTGTTTGAACGGGTGCGGTGAAGTAGCTTCGCACAGTACGGAGGTCAGCCGGTATCTGCTTCTGAACTGTTCCGCGGGTTCTGCTGCTGCGACGGCCGGTGAAGGGGTGTCGGCATTTTTAGAGCGGGAGGGCCCGGTTTTTCCGGCTGCGGGCGCAGGCCGGGTTCTGAGAGAGGCCGAGACGAATCCCGTAAAGGCGCCGGCGACGGCAGCCAGAGGGATCCAGGATTTTCGCAGGCGGTCCGGTAATTTTTTCGTCGTGTCATCCGTTTTCTTTGAATCCATCGACAAACTCCTGAAAAAGAGCTTTTCTTGAATAAAACCGGGGGGGGTCGGCACAATATTCAGGACGGAATATTATTTTCCGACCTGCAGACAGACCATCCTGCCCATGTCCCGGATTATCAGTTTGCCGTCGGAAAGAGCCAGCGGGCCCCAGACATCGTGCCCCTCGAGAATCTGCGCACTGGCAAGTTCCTTATATTCCGTGGTGTTCGCTTCCACGAGCCGAAGAATACCCGACACTCCGTCCAGGATGTAGAACATACCGTCGGCAAGCATGAATCCGCCCAACTCGAACGTTCGCGAGCTGTCGGGATTTCCCGAGGCTACGGGGCTTTGCCAGACGACCTTTCCGTTGAGATCCAGGCAGGTGAATTGTCCTCTTTTTTTGCTTCCGACCGCAAATAAATGATTTTTGTACAGGATCGGAGTGTGCACTTCGGAATTGAACTCTGAGCTTGTCAGCGTAAACAGCGTATCCGCGCTGAAACCTGCCGCGGATTTCTTGACCTGGTACATGACGCTGCCGGCTTCGTAGCCGCTGGTTACGAAGACTTTGCCGTCGCCGACATACAGAGGGGAGGGAGCGGCGGCCATTCTGGCCGTGAAAGGGCTGTTCCACAACAATTGGCCGTCCGCGGCAGCCACGCCGACCACTTTGTTCATAGTCAAGTAGAGATACTGTTTGACACCGCCGATTGTTGCCGGCATCAACGAGGCGTGCGACATCAGGTCGCTATCCGGATTGGGGGACTTCCAGACTTCTTTGCCGGTCGCCTGGTCCAGGGCAATGACGAGAGCATCGCCGCCGGTTGCTACCAATACCCTGTCCCCTTCTAACAGTGGATTCTGCCCCGCATACCACTGGGGGATGGTGGTTTTGTATTCCTCTACCAGGTTTTTCTGCCAGACCAGCTCGCCGGTTTGGGCGTTCAGTGCATGAAGTCTGCATTTGGGGTCCAGAGAAAACACGAGCGTATCCCCGACAGCCGGGACGGTACGGGTAATCCCATGATTGGGCCGGATATTAACCTTGTAACTCCAGCGCCAGACTTCACGACCGTCGGCAAGGGAGAGGCAGCGGACGGCATGCTCCTTTTTCTGTTCATCGTAGTCGTTGATATACACGAGCCCGTTCTTGACTGCCACTCCGGCATATCCCTGTGCGACAGGGATTTCCCAGAGCACCTTGGGCCCTCCCGCCGGCCAGGATTTCAGAAGGCCGGTTTCTGACGAGATGTTGTCTCGATTAGGGCCGCGAAACTGGGTCCAATCCGCACCCCAAACGGTTGATAGAGTTATGCAAAAGAATATTATTGCGAAGCGGCAGGCCATAAGATTCATTCCCTAAAATCCGGTTAAACATCTATCCAGCATTTTACTCTTCTACGGAGTCCTCCCCTTATCGTAACAATTCTTGCATCTATGAAATATGTGTTCAAGTGTAAATAATCCAAGTAAACCAAAGGGGTTCAAGAGTTTTACCTGCGGTGAGAAAATACTGGGATATATTATGCATTGCGAATAAATAAACTGTGTCGCGCTGCCTTCAGGGGAAAGGCAATCTGCATTTCTGAAAGAAGTTACAATTTATCCACTTGGGAAAGAAAGGTTGAAGGCGGACCGGAACCGGCTTGCCGGCGGTTTTATGAGCCTGACGGACGTCATGAAGCCGTCCCGGGTGTTCCGCCTGTATCTTACAGCGGTTTCTGCAAATCTCCCTTAGTTATTTACACCTCTCTTTGAATATTTTTGTGAATTTCTCGATTTTAGGTGTGATGACTGCGGCACAGTAGGGGTTCGACGGGTTGTTTTTATAATAATCATGATGGTAGGTTTCCGCTGGCCAGAATTCTGTGAATGCTTCTATTTCCGTCACAATCGGACGACTCCAGATGTGTTCCGCTTCCAGTTTGTCCCTATAGGATTCCGCAATTTCTTTCTGGTCCGGATCGTGATAGAAGACCACCGATCGATACTGGGTTCCGATATCGTTTCCCTGACGGTTTCTTGTTGTCGGATCGTGCGTCTTCCAGAAAATTTCGAGGAGTTCGTCGTAGGATATAATCCCGGGATCATAGGTGATCTGTACCGATTCCGCATGCCCTGTGTCTCCAGCGCATACCTGCTCGTAGGAGGGATTTTTGACGTGCCCTCCCGAGTAGCCGGAAACAACACTTTTTATCCCTTTGATCCTCCTGAAGATCGCTTCAGTACACCAAAAGCATCCGCTTCCGAATGTCGCCATAATGTGTTCGGCCGTCTCTCCCATAATTGTGATCAGGCTCCCTATAGTCGGAAAAAAGATGCGTGTGCTTCAGTTCCCGACCGGATTGATTTTGACCGTGAGAAACCGCTTGCATACGGCATTCTCGTAAAAAACGCCCTGAATCCATCCCTTGCATAAAAGTAGCAGACTTCGAACTTTGTGTCAGGAACATTGAATATCTTTTCCCATACTGTTGAAACGATGGAGGGAAATCAAGATCCATTGGGATTATCGCGAAACTTTTTTTTAGGCTTCGTGTTTAATTTTATGGGATAGAATCGAGGTATGAAATGGAAGCGGTGCGATACTGGAGTTCGGTAATCGATATGGCTGAAGAAACCGGCGCGGCGGTCCATGATCTAGATGCGCAGTTGATGCTTCGATTTAAAGATGGAGATACGGCGGCGTTTGACGCACTGTTCGTCAAGCATACGCCGGGCATTGTCAACTTTGCCTATCGTTTTGTACGGAATCGGGAAATCGCCGAAGAACTGGCCCAGGAAATATTCCTAAAGGTATATGAGAATGCCGCCGGATACAGGATACAGGCGAAATTTACCTCCTGGCTTTACAGAATAGCCACGAATGTATGCCTGAACGAGATACGAAAACCACAATTCCGTGTTCCGCATCGGTCCCTGCATACGTCGCCTTTTGACGGCGAAAATGATGAGGACAGGAAGCTCGATTTCGGGACGGCAGCAGGGCCGGATCAGATCATCGAACGGAGGGATTTGTCGCGGATAATTAAGCAAGCGCTGGAACAGATACCGGAAAAGCAGCGCATTGCATTTATATTGAACAAATATCAGGAACTGTCCTATTCAGAAGTTGCCGATGTCCTGAACAGTTCCGAGAAAGCGGTAAAATCGTTAATTCATAGAGCAAAGGAGGCTCTGGCGGAAAGGCTGAAACCGTTAACCGCTGAGCTTTTACCGAAATGAACTGTCAACAGACACAAGATTTAATGAAGCCCTTTTTAGACGGCACCCTGGACAGAAACACCGCACAAAGGCTCCGCGGGCACCTTGCGACCTGTAGAGAGTGTGCCTCCAGGCTGGATCCTGTCGATCTTATGGAGATCCTGCCTGTTTTGGATGAATCACTCGAGCCGTCCGAGAATTTTACCGCCCGTTTTTACGCGGAACTGGAAACACGCAGGAATCGGAATTCCGCCCCGGATAGGTTGCCCGTTTCAGGCAGGAAACAATCATGGCTGCCGCGATGGTCCTGGCGTCTGGCCGCAGCTTCAGTTTTAACCGTAGTTGTCGCAACAGGACTGTATATCCGGCAGAGCGAATACCGCACTCCCGACTCTGCCGCGGTTTTTTACGATTTTGAAATAACGGAGAACCTGCCGCTGCTGAAAGATATGGCGTTGATCAGTAACATGGAGTTTTTTGAAAACCTGGATGCTATTGAAAATCTACCGTAGTTTAAATCAAAAAGACGTTGCTGCGACCGAAAACGGAAAGTGCAAAATGGGTAAAACGATGAATGTGGTTTCGATCCATGCGGCTGCAGGTGCCAAGGACCGGACTGGTTCCGGCGTTCTGGAAAACGGTAATTACCCAGGCAGGATGATAAAGAGGTTCTGTTTTCTGATACCGGTGATTTTTTCCTTAATAACGGTTCATTCTTTCGCCTATCAGGAAAAGGAGCTGAAGGAGGAAAAGCCACCGCCGGCACTGACGGAGGAAGAAAGGGAAATGTTAGAAGACCGTGAGATGCTGGAAAACCTGGCTTTGCTTAAAAATCTCGATGCCATTGCATTCCTGGATCTTCTGAACGAGATGGATCCAGAGTGGTCCGAGAGAGACGTGCCGGTCCTGCAGGAGGAAAAACCTGAGAAAGAACCGGCGGAAAAGAAAGAGGAGCAGTAACCATGAAAAAATATACGATTACTATAATCTTGGCCCTCCTTTTATTTTTTAACTGCAGTGCCGGGGTTCTAATGGGCCAGCAGACTGAATCGTCTCCCGAAGAGCAATGGAACCGCCTGACGCCCGAACAGAAGGAAGAATTGCGAAAGCGATACCGGGAGTTCAAAAACCTGAGTCCGGAACAGCAGGAAAGAATTCGTGACAGTCAGCAACAGCTCAGAGATATGGATTCCCAGGAAAGGGAGCGGATCATGGAAAACTACAAACTTTTTCAAGAGCTGACTCCCGTACAGCGTCGTCGCCTGGAGGAGAATTTCCAGCGGTTTAGAGAGTTTTCTCCCGAGCAACAGGATAAATTGAGGGAGAATTACAGGCGTTACATGCAGATGACGCCCGAGCGCAAATCCCGCCTGCAGGAGAATTACCGCCGATGGCAGCGGCTTTCCCCTGAAGAACGACGCCGCATGCGGCAACAGCAGGAAAAAGCGCGAAAACGGTAATGAACCGTTTGTAAATACTATGAAATGAAACAAGCCTTTTGTTCGATGTCGAGATATTGAGTGAAAAGCAGAACCGGAAGTTATTTCTTCGAGTCTATTCCCCGCAATATATACCATTTCGGATATCATTGGATTTGTAAAATCCGATTCTTTAGCGGCAAAGCCTTGTGAGGATTCTCGGCTAAACGTGTTTTATTTCTTTTTCCGCAGAAGACAGTCTTGCGGCGCTGGACAATGTGAAGCCTTCGCGATGCAGCAGAATAAGGCCGGCAAGAATAACGGGAACCATGGAAACGACGTAGGTCCCGTTGCTGACGCCCGCTGCCTGCGATTCGGCGTTGAATTCCGATAGAAAAGGCCGGAAAAACTGGATAAGCGCGATGCTCATTAGATACTGGTATCCGCCCAAGCCTCCCGGGGTCGGTATCGCCACACCGACTACCGTTACGGCTAGGATCAGAAATGTACCAGCGATCGGGAATGCGTCGATATAGGCTCGAACCAGGCACCATAGCTGGGCACAGATGGTCAGCCATATCAGCAGCGACAATGCGAGCGTTTTGCCCGCCGTAGAACGGTTCTGCATGGCGCGAAGACCGTCCAGAAATGCAAGGACATGCTTTCGGATAATTCCCGGTAGGAAATTGTGCCAGCGATGGTTGTGCAATATCGTGATCAGCACAACAAAGGCAAGAACTACCGCGCAGAATCCTATGATTGCCGAAGAGCGGATCGTGTAAAAAATTTCCTTTCCGCTCTGCGCATCCGGGACATACCTGCCCGAGTAAAAGATAAGGTAAAGGATGAAAAGTACCAGTACGGACAGCAGGTCCAGGATGCGTTCGAACATGGACGACGCGATGACTGTGGAAGCGGGGATCTTCTCCTTCCTCGCCAGCATGATCGATGCTGCAATTTCGCCGACACGCGGAGGGATGATGTTGATCACGTATTTGATGAGTGTCATGGAAAGGAGGTTTTTAAGGGAAATCGTTCGTTTAACAGGCATAAGAAGCTGTCGCCAGCGTATGGCGCGCAACAGCATGTGGAGTGTAATGAATCCAATCCCCGAAAGAAGCCAGAGCGGATTGCCCGAAACCATGACCGATCCTGCCTGCCGCCAGTCGGGTACGCTTCTGTATAGTATGTAGCCAATGAAAGCCGTCAGACAGAGGCTGATAACTAGATTCCAGGTCCGCTTCATAAGATTTTTCCGCTCTGCACGGGGGAAAAGGGCAAATCCGTGAGTGAGCAGGATAGTAGGCCTTTCAACGCGGGGCAAGCATTTTCAAAAGCATCAAAACCAATCAGATATAATTTCCTTTGCCTGATTCCATTCCGGAAGAATCCTGCCTCCGGCATGTCTGTTGGGCTGATTGGGAGATCTCTGTGGGGGAGAACGGACTTCACTTCGCTATTTTCCCTCACATTCGCAGCTTCTTCCCAATTATTCTTCAGGGCGTCAGATCAAGTCTTTGCTGATTCAGCCAGGGGCAATACCATCTTAATAGACCAGAATGCCCGGCTTTCTTGTATTTTCTCCACTATTTTGTGCCGGTCAATCTGTTTCCCTGCCTTATAATCGTTGCGCGCAACCTGTATCCATTCCCGGGGGACATGTTTAAGATTGAGGAATTTACAGAAATCACTCCTTTATACCTATGGGATTGCCGACCTGGGTTTTGTCCTGATGGTCAATATGGAAGTGTATTTTTTCGCGGCATTCCTGACGGATTATGCACAGTTTTCCCTCGTTTTGGCTGGCCAGATTCTCGGAATTACAAGTGCGGTTGATATTGTATTCGCCCTCGTTGCAGGTGTCGTGCTTCAAAAGGTCACCCTGAAATTGGGCGGGAAATACCGTTCATGGTTTCTGGTCGGCCCTCCTGTCGTTGCGGTGCTTTTTTTATTGCAGTTCACGAAAATCGGAAACGATGCTGTCGCGGCGATAATAATCGTTTTCGGGTTCGTTTCCAGCCATCTCCTATGGAATGTGGTCGTAACCGCCGGAGGGGCCCTGATAGGCCGGCTCAGCCCCTTGACCAACGAAAGGACTATCCTCTCTACAAGCCGCGCTCAGGGCATATCCACAGCCGGATTGATCTTTTCAGCGACAGCTGTTCCCATGATGCTTTTCTTCGGTGGGCGTACGGACGATGTTTTCGGCATAACACTTACAGTCGGTGTGTACAACATATTGATGGTTCTGGGGTACTGGTATATTTACTGGAAAACTTCCGGTATGGATCCCTACGACGAGACCGATGCAACTCGCAATAATGCGGGAACCTCGGTTTGGAGCATGCTTCAACTTTCGCTGAAAAATCCGCCGCTGCTGTTGCTGATCCTGGCTGAAATTTTCAGAAGTACATATCTCCTTGTAATAACTGCATTTGCGCATTATTACTTCAAGTATGTTCTTAATGAATATGCCTTTCTTTCCTATTTTATTCTGGCAATCAGCATCGCACGGTTATCCGGAACGATGGTTGCATCCTGGATCGGAGTCAGAATAGGGAAGCGGCATGCCTACTGGATTTCGCTTGTGCTGACCGCTGCAGGATTCGGATTCTCGATATTTGGGAGCGATGAGGTGTGGAGCTTCACGGTTATATTCTGCGTAGCTTCCATGCTGGGTATGATAGCCGGATCCATGAGCACTGCACTGTTTTCGGATACCGTCGTATACGGGGAATGGAAGACAGGTGTGAACATTCGCGCCTTTACAATGGCATTGCAGAGTTTTGCCATAAAGGTGGCTATTCTCATCCGTAGTGGAGTCGTTGCGCTGGGTCTGATAGCGATAGGATTCGAGGCCAATACCATCCCGTCTCCCGGTGTTATCGAAGGCATCCGTTCCATTATGATATTTACACCGGCGGCGGGGTGTATCCTTGCAGCGGCGGTCTTTTATTTCGGATACAAGATAGAAGACTCCCATGTTCTCCGGATGCAGGATGAAATTGTCACGAGAAATACCGTTGGTTCCGTAGGGTAGCGGGCGGATTCAGGCCAGATTAAATCTTAATTTAATGGATTCTATAATTTGCGCCCGCTGCTTCCAGGCGTTATATTAAGGATGTCGGAAATCTACCGGTTCTTACATCCGGCCTGTATTTATTCTAAGCATATTCTAATTACCGGCATAGGTTACATCAGTGCGTAAGAAACAATGTTAAGCAATGCGAATGGGAATGCCATTAGACTTGGGAGTTTGAGATGAGTTGGGAATACAGCGAAAAAACGAAACAACTGTTCATGGATGCGGTTCAGGGAAAACCGGGCACACACCTGGGTGAGATCGAGAATCCGGACGGGGTCGGCGAACATGGATCCATTGCCTGTGGCGATGCCATGCGGTTTACCTTCCGGGTGAAGCGCCATTCGACCGATCCAACGCAGGATATTATTACGGAGGCCAAGTATCTGACATTCGGCTGCACTTCCGCGATTGCATCTTCCGAAGCGCTCTGCGGGATTATCGAAAAGGGTGAATATACGCCCATTAACGCTTTAAAGATCCAGAACAGCGATATCGTCGACTATCTCCAGGGACTGCCGGAACAGAAAATTCATTGCTCTGTCATGGGGGCGGAAGCGCTCGAAGCGGCCGTCTTCAACTGGGCGCAGAGACGAGGGGTAGACCTTAAAAGCCTCGGCATTGACCTGCACGACCAGGAGACTGAAGAGGGGCGGATTGTCTGCAAATGTTTTTCAATAACCGAACCCTATCTGAAGAGGAAAATACGGGAGTTGAACCTTCACTCGATTCCCCAGATAACAAATGCGATTAAGGCGGGTGGCGGCTGTTCCTCCTGTCACCATGTGCCGGGCGGCCTTCAGGATCTTCTGGATCAGGTATGGGCCGGGGAAACAGCGGCGGCGGAGCATCCCGAACTGGTTCAGATCTCTCCCAGGGAAGTGAAAGAGGACGCGGAATTTTCCCCCTACCAATTCGCCAAGAAGGTGGAAAGAGTCGTCGACGAGTACGTGCGCCCTTCATTGCGCATGGATGGCGGCGATGTTGAAATCTTCGATATAAAAGG
>DKBB01000150.1 GCA_002451015.1 Acidobacteria bacterium UBA6911 | reverse complement strand
TGAACTGGATCCTTTTGAAATCCAAACCGAGAACCTCGGCAAGAGTCTTGATCAGAAGCGTTTTTGCCAGACCCGGAACTCCCGTGATCATGGAGTGCGCCCCGACCATCATGGATATCATCACCTGATCGATCACCTCATCCTGTGCAATAATGACTTTACGGATCTCTCTCAGAATCTCGCTGTGTCCTTCACGCAGTTTTTCCACTAACTGTGAATCGTCAACGGCAGTCTGCTGTTCCATCGTATGCGGTTCCTTTCAATTCCGGCTGCAGAGGCGCAGGGCGTATCCTGCAGCCTGCAACCTATTAGTGCGTTAAGGCATACATCACGTAATTAATCCCGTATTTATAGGCCTCGTTCGATTCTTCGATGGGTGTCCGGGGATCGTTCGACCACTCCCAGTATTCAGCGATATCGTTATTGTAATTGACCACCATCATCAGCCGTTCGTTGTCGTCGCTAATTCCGAAATACTGGGGGATAAAAAATCTGGAATAGATAGCGGGCGGCTCTATTTTCAGATCGGAGATATCATAGAAACACTTCCAGATGTCGTGGCTGCGCGGCAGTTCCTCGAGAGAGCGATCAGGAAATACCTTTTTCATCTGATATTTGAAATTATTCAATGCTCTTACGTCCCGAAAGTCGTCCACAATCAGAAAACCCCCTCGCAGGAGATACTCCGACATTCTAAGGGCTTCTTCGTCCGAGAGATCGAGATATCCCACCTCGCACAAATAAGCGATAGGATATTTGAAACATTCGTCGCTTTGAAACGAAATAATATGGCCGCCGGGGTTGACGTCCACCCGGGTCACTTCCGCCATTATTTTCATTAAATGCTCTTCCGCCCGGGGCCAGTCGTGACTCCACGGCGGGCCTGCGCCGAAACCCATCGGGTCCCGGAAACCCCGTCCCATCGGAACCTCGAAAAAAATGCGCCCCAGAGTGAATTTGCTTTCATCGCGCGGCAGTTCCATTTCCTCCTGAGCCCCCGAATAAAAAATAAAGGGCAGGATCAGGGAAACCAGCAGGCAGATCCGAATGACGCACAGGAACACGGCTCTCCTGTTTTGGGTGTCGCCGTTCATTTTCTGCATTTCGCGGTTCTTCATTCCGTTTGGTCTCCGCTCAGCTTTAAAAGCAGTTTTTGAGCGTTGCGATAAGCAGGCGCGATTTCGAGTGATCGCAGTGTTTCCCTCTTTGCCGCGTTTCTGTCGCCCGAGGCGAGAAAAGCCTTAGCGAGATCGAGGTGCGCTTCGGCCGGATCCGTTTTATTGAGCGCAACCAGCGTCTGGTAGGCAGCGATTGCCAGATCCCAGTTTTTCGACTCGAGCGACGCTTGCCCCAGTTTTTCCTGAATTGCCTCATCGTAAGGATCAATATATATGGAGAGATCCAGCACTCTTGATAGGGAAACCCAGTCCTGGTGCTTACCGTAGATTTCCGCGGCTTTAATCAGCGGTTCCGTGGAGCCCCCGTCCATTTGAATCCATATCTCGAGCTGGGCCAGGGCTTCGACTTCCCTTTGTGTCTCAAGGTAAATCTGCACCAGCAACTGGTAAGGATTGCCCCGTTGCACGTAATAGGGGAACAGCTCCTGGGCCTTCCTCAGGTAGACTTCCGCCTCCTCGAGCGATCCCTCCTTTTGAAGCAGCGTCCCCATATGCAGGTTGACGAAGAAATCATCGGGCTTGTCTTTCAGCATCTGCGCCAGAAGATCCCTGTCAGGTTCCGCCACGGTCTGAGTATCAAAAGCGATCCTTGCGGCAATCTCTTCGACGTGCGCATCAATATAGCGCGCATATTCGGCGTCCATTCCGGCAGCGTCCAGACCCAGGGTTTCCAGAAAAACCTCTTCAGCAGGCCGGTTCTCGGCAAAAAGCAGGAGAGATCGCCGGATGCTTTCAAAACCGAATGTCTGCTCCATCCACTGGCAGGCAAGCGCTGACTGCAAATAGGAAAGCATAATCTGATCCGGGCTTTCCGGACGCGTGAATCCCCTGTTCAGTTCACTCGCTTTCAGCAGTTTTCCTTCCTTATAAGCCTTGATGAAGGACAGATCGATGCCGTCTCCCCAACCCGGTCGGGCTTTGTACTCCTCGGAAACCGAAAGTCCCTCGGTGAACCAGCGGGGTATGTTATGGTTTGTCATCTGCATCGTTATGACATGGGCAAATTCATGCCAAAGTGTGGTTCCCCAATTAAACGTTCCGGCTTTTCGCGCACGGGGAGAGTCCATAGCGATTACTTTTCCAAAGCAGACACCCAGCGCTCCCTCGAGTCCCGGCAAACCGAGTGTGCGGACCGCAAATCCCCCGTGATCGGGAAATATTTCAATATAAAGAGGTCCCTCGGGCTGGAAACCATAACGCCCGGAAAGTTTTTCATAAACCTCTTCAGCCAATCGGGTGGCGTAAGATGAAAGAACAGGCCCATCTTCCGCGGACATTCGATAGAGGAAATGTTCGCTTTCGCTCTCGACAAATTTACCCATTTGCTCCAGCAATTCCAGCGAGTTGGCCGCCCAGACATTGAACGGATCTCCCTCGAAGGCCAGATCCATTGCCCTGCGCCCCCCGGCCAGATCCCCAATGCGTGTGAGATTCATGCCCAAAGTCACATAAGCCGGCCAAAGCTCCGGATCCAGCTCGATGGCTTTGCGGCTGAAATCCACGGCCTCCTGGTATTTCCTTCTCGATACCAGGTTCTCGGCCATAAGGTAATAAAATCGTCCGTAAACCGGGTTGACGTCCAGAATCTTCTTCTCCGTGGCGGCGAAACCGGCCCGGTCTCCACGAATGTAATAATGGACTGCCAGCAGACTGAGGGATTCCAGATCTACCGGATTGATATTCAGCGCCGCCCGGATTTCATCCAGCGCAGCTTCGTAATATTCCGATTCCAGGGCCAGCTCCGCCAGCAGGTTTCTAGCCGCGACCAGGTTGGGATTAACCTTGAGTGCCGCCCGGGAATATACCTCCACTTCGAAATCATTCCCGTATTTTTTGGCGCGGGCCATGCCGATCAGGGCATCTGGGTACGATTCGTTTATTTTCAGACATTCTTTGAACGAATTCATGGCCTCCGTAACGTTGTATTTTTCCAGGAATAGATAGCCGAAGTCGGTCAGCGCCTCCAACGATATCTGCCCCTGGTCCGGCTCGGTGGCATCGAGAAATATATCTCTGGCATCGCGAATATATCCCTCGCGCCAAGCCGCCACAGCAACCGCACCAAGACGGCGGCTTCCTTGCACCGGTCCCGTGCTGTACGTATCGATTAATGCGTTCCACAGGCGCCGCGCTTCGACCTTCCGGCCGACACCGGAGAGCAGCTCTGCCAGTGTGCGCTCTGCGTCCATACGGATCGCGGACCGAATGGGAGCGAGCGACAGGGATCGTCGCAGAGATTCTTCGGCTTGGGCGTAATCGCCGACAGCCCTGTAAATCCGGCCTCCTTCCAGATACAGAGCCGCCGAGTCGGAGCGGGACGACAAAAATTCTCTCAAACGCCTTGCAGCCTCCGGATAATCGCCCGTAATGCGCAGCACCTCGAGCAGTCCCGTTTGGCTTCGCTCCACATCGGTTCCCTCGGCAAGTGCCGATTCAAAGTTCCGCCCGGCTTCGGTATAATTTCCGGATCGCAGCGCGGAGATTCCCTGCACCAAATAATCGGCGCCAGCCGCCGGCCATACCAGAAAGCTCCCCGGTAGAATCAGGACAGCGAAGGAAAGAACGGCTTGTCGAATTTTCCCGTATCGATGATTGCGGGCGATGTTATCGCTCCAATTTCTCATTGATTCTCGCCAGTTTCAGTAATAGCTCTTCGAGCTTCTTTTCATATTCGGACTGGGGCATTTTGGCTTTTTCGTATATTAATGCCTCAATTTGCTCTTCCAGTTCCCAGGCTTCCAGGGCCAGTTTTCGCTGTTCAGGAGTGAAGGCTTCCAGGGCATCCGTCCCGACACCGCGGTTGAAAAAGGTCGTACGGGCCAGCAACCCCTCTTCACTCTCGGGATTTGGATCGCTTTGCCCCTGGGCATCTCCATTATCATCCAGGATACAGTGTTCTGTCTGCAGATTGTCTTCATTTTTGTAGTACTCTTCCACTTTGAGTTTTGAGTAAATAAAGGATTCCATGACGGACACTCGATCGTCCTTGTCGGAGTCAGCAGCATTGTTTTCCAGGGATTCGACGAAATACCGGCCCATATGGGTCTGATTTTTCTCGCTGCCGCTCTTTGTCGCAGTGATGACGATTTTCCCTTCTCCTGAGAATGCCGGCAGGCTGCCACCGCTGCAGCTGGTGGCATTGACCACGACAAAACGCTCGGCGGGAATGGAATAAAGAATCGCCGCGAGTTCCCAGGCGGTGGGATCGTAACGACCGACAAGATTGAGTTTATAGGTTTTTCCGTCATAGCTGCCGTGGCCTTCGATGAAAACAAAGACCCAATCCTCTTTCTTCACACGACTCGCAAGGTTTTGCACGGCTTCCTCGAGACCTTTGCGCGTGGATTTGTGCTGGATCAGATCCGGATCCACATCAGGATCGTCAAAGAGTACGACGACCTGGTCCCGCGGAAAGCCAAGCGCTCCCGTAAGTGCGGAGTGAAGCTTTCGGGTCTCTTCGAGATACATTGCCTGCAAATCCGGATTGCCGCTTGCCCCGACAAGGAGGATCGCGTACCTGCCGTCGGATTCGTTTCCGGTTACGTGCGGAACCGATCCGATAACGTGAAAAAGCAATAAAACGGCGGCAAGACGACAAACAACGATCGAAAGCATCTTGCGGATATCGGATCGGCGCAGCCAGGCGTTCGTCGGCATCGATGCGGGATTGTCTTCCGCCGTAAATGCCAGGTTGTTTCGCGAATTGTGAACGCGGACCGGTAATTTCATGCGAGTCCTTTGCGTTTGCGTAGAATCCATTCCGTCGAAACCAAACCGATCAAGAGCAGAAATAGAAAGGGCATATCC
>DKBB01000069.1 GCA_002451015.1 Acidobacteria bacterium UBA6911 | reverse complement strand
AATATTAGAAAAATTACATCGAATAAGCACACCCTGTTGGGGCGACCCCCGGCGGATGAAGAATTTTTGTGGCACAAATCAGTGCAATTGCCGCAGCAACGGAACTGATAGGGAATTGAGTTCCGACACATGGGGTTTTTGCGGTCGATTTTGAAAGGCCGCATCCATAAAAGCAAGAATTGATTCCCGTAGCAATCAGACTACGCTAAAATGAATTACTAAAGCCAAAGTCTTTGGATAAGAAGCCCACACCGGACCGGAGAGGAGCACAGATGGCTGGAGGCAGAGTCGGATCGCTGAAGATATTTGTTTATCTGCTCATTTTCGTCGCAGTCGGTTCCAGTGCTGTTTATCTTTCATATCAACTGGTAGTGAAGGACCGGCTGGCAATGGAAACCAAACTGCGGGAGAAGGACGAACGCATTGGCGAACTGGAATTGGAAAACCAGCGGTTGAATGCATATCTGCGCCTGCTGCAGCACGAGGAACGACGGGCACAAATCCAGGTCCTGGAGCAGCGCACCGGGGTGGACGGAGCGGTTGTCAATAAAATCCGCTTTACGGAAGTAAGGTCCGATGGCACGCCGATCGGCAAAGAAAGGGTTTTCGACCTTCCGGGCGACCAGGTCTATGTCGACTTTCTGGTCATAAAATTCGAAGACCATTTTGTGAAAGAAGGGGATCCGCTGCGCGGCAAAGCACTGGTATTTTTTCAGCGCATCTTCACCAACAAGGTCATGCCGGATGAAGGCTATCCCCTGGACGAGCCTGGAAAGGCTCCGGAAATATATGCTGCTGAGCAAGCCCAAACCGACTGGGAGAAAGACTTATGGCGACAATTCTGGAAAGTCGGCAATGACGAAAAGCTGGCCGAAGAGAAGCAGGTAAAGGCCATGCACGGACAGGCTATTTCCCAGAAGCTGCAACCCGGCAAGATTTATCATGTGCTGATTCGGAATACGGGAGAAGCGACTTTTCCCCCTCCTACTGAATTAAAGTCGTAGCTTTTCCGGATTGCATATTTCTTTATCCCTGTAAAAAGCACCTCAGAAAGCCCGTTCAACATTATTTGTCGACAAGGTTCATCCGCGAGACCGGCCCGGAGGTATTCTGCATGGCTCCCTATACTCAGAGTTTTCATGCCGAGATTTTCCCTTATGTAAATTTTTAAAATTGGGAATATGCTTGCGTATAGGGTGGTTTTCGATGATGGAAGATCCAGTATGTTTTAAATCTTTAATCTTTGTTAAAGAAGAAAGGAGACGCTCATGGGGATGAAATTATTTGCCATCGCTGCCATTGCACTTTTGCTGTTCGCCGCCGCGGCCTGCCAGCCCACCGCCCCTGAAAAAACCGCTCCCGAGAACGCCGCTCCTCAGAGTACATGCGACCGCGCATGCCTGGAGGGTTACGTCGACAAATACGTGGACGCAATGCTTGCCCATGATCCGAGCAAAACCCTTTTTGACGACAACTGCAGGTTCACTGAGAACGGAGTGCAACTGCCCCTTGGCAATGAGGGGCTTTGGGCCAGCATGGTGGGAAAGGGAACATATAAATTCTATATTCCAGACGTTGAAACTCAACAGGTCGCATATATCGGGACAGCCCGGGAAGAGACCACAAGGCCCGGAGCGGGCAATCCCGTCGTTATAGCGCTTCGCCTGAAGATAAAAAACGGGCTGATCAACGAAGCAGAGCAACTCGTTATTCGACCGGAGAGCAATCTATTTGATCCCGACCGCGAACCTGCTCCATCGGCTGCCGAAAATATCGAAAAAATGGGCGCGCCGCATCCGGTATACATGGAAGTGATTCCTCCTGAAGAGCGGCCTTCTCGCGATGAGATGATCCAGATAGCCAATATGTATTTTTCAGGATTGCAGCGGAATGACGGAAAAGGCGTCTATCCCTTTACCGATGACTGCGATCGCTATGAGAACGGCAATCGCGCCACCAACGTTCCATTGAGGCCCGGGCAGAAAAGGCCGGATCCCCTTACGGAGACAGTGTATTCGAGCGCCTGGGGCTGCAAAGAGCAATTTGAGTCCGGCCTCATGCATTTTGTTTCAAGGATCCGAGATCGCCGATTTGTGGCGGTGGACCGAGAACGTGGAGTCGTATTCACCTTCAACTTCTTTGATCATGGCGCGGGCAAGACCCGGCATTTTAAGACGCCCGGCGGCCGCGATGTCGTTGCAGGGCCAACCGAGCCATGGACCTGGCAACAAGCAGAATTATTCAAGATAGAGAAGGGCAATATTCGCCGTATTGAAGCTGTTCTGCAACGATGCCCCTATGGCATGAATTCCGGCTGGAGTACTTACGAGCAGGGCATGTCGGAGGAGATTCAGAACATTAAGTAATCGACGAATGGCGAGGAACGGCTGTCTCAATTCGATAAACCACGTTCTCCGCGACGGTCGTGTTCAGGAGCATCCACCGAATGCACTCTTTTCAGTCTCAACCCGGATATATCAGGGCCGTGACGGCTGGAGCGCCGGTACATCGCTGGAGCGCTCCAGCCGCTCCCTGGGATCCAATGCATAACTACGGAACGTTTGGCGGCTTTTTGCTTCCCTGTGGCGGTTTTTTCCCGCCCTGGAAATCCGACATCTTCAGATGTGTCAGGGTGTGCACGTAGCGCAACTTGCCGTTTTCCACACGGAACAGGTGGGTATCGGGTGCGCCGCTGCCACCGCTCGGACTTCCAGCGCCAAAAGTACAGTACACCACGACCGATCCGATTACCTCGTCCACCACGAAACGGCGGTTGGCGATATTGACGCCGGCCGGGACGCCGACCTCGCAGCTGTCATTGGGCGAACCTGTGCCGGTGTAGGCGCCCCCTTCGGTACGGACACAGGGGAATCCCCACGGCACCAGATCGATTTTCCCTTCCAGGAAAGCGTCGAGGTAAGCGGTTGCCGCCGCCACCAGGGTTCCGCGCGAATCGCGTTTCTCAGCGGGTATGGGGCCCCAGTCTTCTGTCGAAGAATACTTCAGATAGGAATCGGCGTCAAACAGCCAATAGCCGGTCGTAGTCCACAGCGTCTCCACTTCGGCGATCTTGCCGTGATTGATGCGCATGCGCGTCCCAAGTACATACGGATTTTCCTTGTCCGTCACGATCACTTCGGTAAAGGTCTGACACGAGTCCACATCGATCAGACTGAAGTGATGGCGTATCTTTAAAGGTTTACTGACTAAACCCTCGTTAATGTTGGCAGGTGCGATGTTTTCCATATAACCCAGGCCATTGGCAAGCGGAAGGATAGATAAATCACCCTTGGTCTGGGCTTCGATGTAAAGGTCGACCGCGTCTTGTAGACCTCCGCGCGTGCAGGAAACTTCTGCATAGCTAATCATGGGGGCGAGTAACACGCTTGAAAGCACGAGCCACATTAAAGTAGTACGTTTCATTGAACTCCTCCTCTGGTTATCAGCGTTTATGCCGGATAAATTGCCGTTTGTGCTGAATCCTTTGCTACGGCTGATGCGCTGGATTTCAGTATTAAATGACACTATCAGGAAGAAATGAAAGCCTTTTTTTGAAAGCGGGGCCAAAAGAATTGCCTGAAAGCTTACCTGCAATTCAGGCAAGTGGTAGCAGGACGATCGGCAGCCTGTGATTGTCCTCTAGCTTTTATGCATGTCCAGATGAAATGGTGTTTGTCCAAACCTGCGGGGTAAAAGCGAAACCTTTATTTCTTGCCCCTGTTCCTGGAACCACTCTTTTCCCAACGCATGCACAAAAGTATCCACAACTCAATACGGATCCCTACTGGCACAAGGATACCTTTTTTATCCCGAAACTTCCCGGGTGGGATCGGACCCACTTCCGCTTATGGGAAAACACCCGTTTTCTTCTATTCTCTGGATTCAAGCGGTTTGACCATCTCCATGTAGAAAAGGTTGTCATTCAATCTCTCTGTCTTGATTTCAAAGCCCGCAGCTCCGGCAAGATTCCTGTAATGGGGCATATCCAGGGTCTTTCCCGGCCAGGGGGCGCCATAGCCGGTTGTTATCTCTTCATCCGGCATTATAACAGGCACCCGACTGTTTTCTGCAGGATCCCTGTTCTACAAATAAGTTCAGGAAATTATTTTCTTAGGGATAATCGTGAAAATTTCAAAATGCGCCGGCATGAAACGATTTTCGTGAAGAACCAAGATCGGGTGCTCTATTGCGATTTGAATGATTTACGGTCAAAGTGTAAAGCAACCTTTGCAGAAAATTATTTGTAACAATTTACCATCGGTTTGTGTCCTGTAAGTGACTTTGAACTCGAATCTGTCCGGGTAGCGAATGAGAGATCCAATCCAGTTCGAGGCGTTTATGCGTGATTATCAGAACATGGTGTTTGCCACCGCGTATCGCCTGTTGGCCGACGAAGCGGAATCGCAAGATATTGCCCAGGAGGTTTTCTTGAAGGCTTACGAGCGCTTCGATGAACTCAGGGACAGCCCAACGGTCGGCGGCTGGCTCAAGGTAGTGACACGAAACCTGTGCTTGAGCCATTTGACACGGCACCGTTCCCGATGGCGTCTGTTTTCCGAACTTGTCGGAAAAAAGGAGGACGATTCCGGCGGCGAGCAGTACGAAGAACAGTTTGCCGCTCCCGATACGCTGCAACCGGCCCTGGAAAGCGCCGATCAGAGGGCTCTGCTGGCGGAAGCCCTCAACAAGCTTCCGCGAGATCAGCGTGTGCCGCTTGTGCTCTTCTACATCGAGGAGATGACTTACAGGGAGATTGCAAAAAGCCTGAAAATATCACTGGCGAAAGTAAAGGTGGATATTCACCGGGGACGACTGGCGTTGCGGCGCATTCTCAATCAATATCCGGAATGCAGGATGGCCTGAACCATGAAGAAAGATCGATATCAACACCAACCATCGGAAAATTGGGATAAAGCGCTGGAGCGGGCTCTCAAGAATCTCCCGGAACGGCCGGCTCCCGCCGGTTTGATCCCTCAAGTGATGTCGCGGGTAAATGCACGGTTCGAGGAGAGATGGTACCAGCGTGTGTGGTGGCGATGGCCTCTCTGGCTCCGCGCGACGTCAACCTTACTGCTGCTGGTGCTGACCGTGTGGCTTCCTTCGCTCGGGACCCGATACTTTGAAACCAAGGTGAGTCCTGCGTTGGATCACGCCATCGACTTCTGCTGGAGGGTCTTCGGCTCGTTTGCCAGTGCCTTGGGAGGAATCCCATTCAGCTTCGACGGCGAAGCCTGCCGTATCGTCTTCCTCATTGCCGGCCTGTTGTTGCTGGGGATGTATCTCACCTGTATTGGAGTGGGAACCTTTATTTACCGTACAGTTCGGAGGTAACCGTATGAAATCGAACAGCCCGAAATCCTTCCTTTTTTTCAGCCTGATCGTGTTGTTGTGCCTGGTCGCCCTGCAGGGGATCCCGGCATTTTCGGCCGCGGTCCAGGAGCAGCCGTCCCAGCCCTCGCCTCCGCTTTCCGCTGAAGAAATTGCGGAAAGAATTCAAGAAATAAGTCAGGACAGGTTGCCTGGCCGTTCCAAAGGCGAACAATTGCGGGTCGGCAGCAGCCAGCGAGTGGGTCCGGACGAAACGGTCGAGAATATTGTCACGATATTCGGCTCTGCGGAGATGGCGGGTAGAACGCAAAGAGAGATGGTTACCGTGTTCGGCGACTCCACGATGACCGGAGAAGTCGGCGGAGAAATGACTACCGTGTTCGGCAATGCAAAGATGTCCGGCCGGGTAGGAAGAGAAATGGTCACGGTATTCGGGGATGCCGAAATCAACGGCCAGGTGGATCGCGAAGTGGTGGTGGTTTTCGGTTCCCTGAAGCTTGGCCCGAACGCTGTTCTCAACGGAGATTGCGTGACCGTTTTCGGCAAAATCAATCGCGATACAGCGGCGGTCCTCATGCGGGACGCGGTTGAGTTCCTGCCCTGGCTCTCCGGCCTGCAGGACTATGTCATCAGTGGCCCGCTTCTCGGTCGTTTACTGCCTCCAGGCTCCGTGCTGGCCTGGATTATTGTCGCGCTCCACTTCATTCTTTACTTCCTGGTTGCCGTGGTCCTGCCGAAACCCACTGCGGCCGGCGTCCGGCAGCTTAGCGACAATCCTTTCCTCTGCTTCGGCGTAGGCCTGCTGACCATGATCCTGATGGCCCCACTGGTGATTATTCTTATCGCAACGGGCATCGGAATTATTCTACTCCCCTTTATCGGACTGGCTAAATTTGTATTCATGGTGCTGGGCAAGACCTCGGTACTGACATTCTTTGGTCTGCCAATCCTCCGCAGGTACAGGCCCGATGCCGACAGCCGCCCGATCGAAGCGTTTTCGGTGGGATTTCTCCTGGTGACGTTACTGTACATGATCCCGTTTGTGGGGCTGCTGGTTTGGATCGTTCTTCGTCCGCTCGCGCTTGGGGCGGCTGTTCTGGCAGTCTTCCGGTCGGTAAGGAAAAACGGCAACGGCACTTCAGCTCCCGGGATTCCCGTTCGCTCCACTCCGGACAATACCACGGAATCCCAAATCTCCCATGCGTCTCCAGCATCCTACAACGTACCGCCATCTCCCGATGCAGGGGACACGGCGCAAGCCGATCCCGGGCCGACATCGCCGTCAACGCCATCGATGGAATTCTCCAAGCCGGCGGAACCGGATGTGGTCCTGATGCCGCGCGCAGGATTCTGGATCCGCCTGGCTGCGACCGCCCTCGATGCCGTTTTACTGGTGTGGATTTTAATGTTCACATACCAGTATTTCCTGTTCGTCTGGCTGGCTTACCACATCGCGATGTGGTCCTGGAAGGGCACGACGGTTGGAGGAATTATCTGCAAAATCAAGGTGGTCAGGCTGGATGGAAGTCCGGTGAATTGGGGCGTTTCCCTGGTGCGGAGCCTGGCCTCCTTTTTCTCTTTAGTCGTGCTCGGCGTGGGTTTTTTCTGGGCCGGCTGGACGCGCAACCGGCAGTCCTGGCATGACTTAATCGCCGGGACGGTGATCGTACGCGTGCCGCATTCGATCGGGCTGATTTAAATCAATCCCTGCAAATACATGCTCCGGTTATTCGTCTTTTCACTGTAGATATGTTTGAATGGCAATTGGGAGTTTGGGGGCAGAAGCCCCCATGGCTCTTCACTTTTGAAACTTGTCGCTATCGGGATCGGGGTATACCCGGCGGGTAACCGCCAATCCCGACAGCGAACGGCTGAACAGTTATTTCGGTTTCGGATAAACCACTTCTTCCGCTTCCCATTTTGATGTGACGCCGTAGGGCAACGTCATACCGGGGGCCTCTATTTCATAGAGTTCGCCGTTTCTGATCTTGTAGATATGCACCGCGGCAAGGTTGAATTGCCCCCATGTCGTTTTGTTGTCGGTTCCCGGCTCCGCATCTGCGGGCAGCCGTTTGGTGCCGTCATGACGGAACATTGAAAAACCGACGGAGATACCTTTCTGCACGTCGGCGACCACCATGTGCGGCTTGATTTCGGTTATATACGAGAACACGCCGGCGCTGAGCTGTCCTGCACAGTCCATCGGAATGCCTCCAAATCCTCCGGTGGGCATGGGGCTGTCGGGATCTGCTTTTGCTTTCGGTTTGGGTGGCGTGCCGCCGGCGGTTGTCATGCCGTTCTCGCGGCGTTCGCATTTGGGGGAGAATGGCGCCCGCGTGCCGTCCTCCGAGGTGAGCGCGTCGTAGTAGGAAAGCCCGATTCTGAGAAGATCCTCCCGTGTCATCCGTTCGCCCTCCGGTATATCTTCCGCGAAACCGGGACGGGCTTTTTGCAGCGAAGGCATTTCGCTGTAGGGCATCTTGCTCATTCCGCCGGCTCGAACCACCATGTGTTCGGCTTCGGTGATCTTGCCGTTTTCGAGTTTGATGCGAGCTCCGAGAATGATGTCTTTATTGTCTTCCTGCATAACCACGAGGCCGGCTGCTGCCTGTGCCTCGGGATCGGCGGCGTAAATCTGAAACTCCGTCGGGCCTGCCGTTGCGGTTTTCCACAATCCTTGTCCGACCTCCAGCAATTCCACGTCCTCCGCGGAGTTCTCGGTAAATTTGACATCTTCGGCGAAAGGCAAATTACTGGCATCGTGTGTTGGAAGCGCCTCCAGATATTGTTGCATGAGATCGACCAGGCCCTGCCGGTCATAGCTCTTTGCGCAACCCGTCGTTCCCAGCATGGCAAGCGAGACGGCTAAAGTAAACGCGATCATCAATCGTTCTAGTTTCATCCAGGTCCCCTTTCCTTGAAACCCTGAAAATTATTGATATGACAGCCTTGATGCCCGCATTGTAAAACAACATTCGTGAGAATGGTTATAGGAAAGTAAAAAAGGAGGCCGGAGCAACCCTCTGAAGGAACCCGCTGAAACGCTCCGGGATTGCAGGCGGGTCTGCTGTTTGAGGAGCTGGATCCATAAAAAAATATTCACCTGAAGTTAAGCTGCAAGCGGTCCGGGATCTACTCCATCATCTCATCCAGCTTTAAAACTGTTTTCAGGACAACTTGAACCGCCGGCTTCAGGGTTGCAGGATCAATGATGTCGAGATTGTCGTCCGGAGTGTGAAGAAGCTGCATCAGTGCCTGGATTTTGGTCACAGACTGCAGGGGCGGGATGAATGCAACCGAAACAACCGGAAGGTTCGCCTCCTGAAAAGTCCGATCATCGCTGGGGGGAAAGTTGGGAAATTCCAGGCAGCTGAACTCCAATTCCGCGCAGGCCGCCCCGATTGTCTCTTTGATGCGGGCGACTCCCTCAACCTTACCGGGTGCGTAGGCCATGGTGCTGCCCATGCCGGCGATATCGAAATTGACGGCAGCGAGGACTTCAGGTCTATGTGCTGTTACGTAAGCGCGAGAACCCAGGAGGCCGATTTCCTCCATGTCAAAGAGTACAACCCGGACCCGGTGCCGGAGGGCCTGGTCTTTAATACAAGTCCGGCGCTCATCCGCAATGAATGGCTGCCTTGGATTCGGTTTGATTTTAATCATATCCCGCATTGCCGGGTGATATACTTTCCTAGCGTTAAGCTCCTGAACAAAATTTCTATGGACCGGGCGGATGCGATTAATCTCCGGGCAATTTCCCGGATTCAAAGGATGGATGGCGCCCGGTTTTGGGCTGGAACCGAATCGATCTTTCGATCACAGCAGCGGATGCGCTTCGATGTCACCCGACGACTTTATGAATCACTGAAAGCGGATGGATATGAAGGCACCGAACTCTGCATCGCATTTGTGGCGGAGTATTTACGCCTGAAAGTGGAAATAACGATACTGGCTCACGAGGGAAGGCATGCCATCGACATGCTCTATTATTCGGACGATTTCAAACGATGGACGGACGAAAGGGAATTCAGAGCCAAACTGTCTCAGGTTGTGTTTGCCTCAGATCCAAAGTTCGCCGTTGCCGAGAGCGGCATACTGGGCCGGAACATCGGCGCCAATACGCAACATGGCAAAGCCGGCGAGCGCATTATCCGGATAATCGTTGAGTGGATGGGAAAGCACGCGCATGAAATCGCGGGAATGGACACATCGCGCCCCCTGCTTCCCCAGTTCGATCTTTTAAGCCCGGATCAGATAAAGGCAATTTTTATCGAAGCGGATCCGATGGCCGGGGATACAGCCGTTATTTAAACCATTGAATGCATTTGTCGGGTACAGGTTGCTAAATTTGTCCAGTGAAAAAACTCCTCGAATCAAACCCGCATTCTCTCAATGCCGGTAGACGGGCGAAACAGTCCGCACATTTACGGGAAAAAGCCGGAATGCCCCAGCCCTTGGCTGGGGCCCCAGCCAAAGGCTGGGGATNNCTCAGAAAATTGTTGCTAGCCAAGTGCATATACAGCTATAAATAAACCACATTTTTCAGATTGGATTTTCGAACAGAATGAGTTCAGATGTTTTGAATCCGACGGTTTGTGTTCGTTTCGCCGGATGCGTTCCGCTGAAGATTGCAGGTCATAAGTAAGAGGGCTCTGTGTGAACGCGTTATGGAGCCTTGTAAAGGCGCCTGAGAGCGTCCCATCTACCCGGCACTGGCAGCCGGCAAGTTAAGAAAAAGGAACATTATTATGGAGAAGGAAAAGAAGCGTTCGGCAATAAAACGCAGGGATTTCCTGAAGGCCGGTGCCGTCGCCGGAGCCGTGGTTACCCTTAAGGGAGGCGAAGAAATCCTCAAGGGAGCGGAAGCTGAAAAGGGGAAAGTATATATTTTACCCAATATCACAACACCCAACAGGCCTGTAATCAGAAATCCGGAGATCTGTAACGGATGCAATACGTGTGTGGATGTCTGTCAGATCGACGTATATGTGCCCAATCCGGAAAAAGGCAAACCCCCGATTACGCTGCATCCCGATGAATGCTGGTATTGCGGCTGTTGTGTGAATGAATGCCCTCGCCTGAAAGCCGGCGCCATCAAATTCAACTGGCCGCTGCAGCAGAGAGGATTCTTTAAACGCAAGGAGACGGGCGAGATTTTCCGGACTTAATCCGAATTTCTCACAAAACTAGTAGCGAAGCGTAGGGGGCAGACAAAGGTAAGGGATGTGCAACCGAAATAGAAAGCTAATGAGAAATTCGGACCTGACAGGGTATCAGTTCAGATCCAACGAGGCATGCGACCCGAAACCACGGTATGTGAAAGAGCCCGGACTGGGAGAAACAGGGGCTTAAGGGAGGCTGGAAAGATGACTTCATGGCATGAATGGATGGAAAAGGCAGGGAGTATGCCCGAGTGGCCGTACCCCATACTCTATGAGCAGGAGAGGGAAATTGAAACGGATGTCCTGGTAATCGGCGGCGGTATCGCCGGGTGCCGGGCCGCCATCAGCGCGGCCCGGAACAAGGGCGTGCGGGTCGCGCTGGTCGAAAAGGCGGCTACGATAAGAAGCGGCGCCGGAGGGCCGGGAGGCGACCACTGGGACTATCCCATGACCTGCCCCCTGATGAATATAGATCCCGACGAGCAGTGCCGGCGCATTATCGACAGTATGGGCGGGTACAGCAACGGGATCGGGCACCACATTGAGTGCTGGGAGGGCTACGACGCGTTCCTGGAAACGGAGAAGATGGGCGGAAAGATCCGGGATACGGAAGATGAATACGTGGGCGCTCCGGGCCGGGACGACGAAACCAAGCTGATCGTGGCTTCCAGGTATCTGCCGGACAAATCGTCTCTTCGCTTCTGGGGGTCCACGTTCAAGCCCGCAATGAAAAAAGAGTGCGAGCGCCTGGGAGTCAAGATTTACGACAGGATTATGGGCACCAGCCTGCTGAATGCAAGAGGCGTCCAGGGCGCCAGGGTGGCGGGGGCGACCGGATTGAACTGCAGAACCGGCGAATTCATGATTTTCAAGGCCAAGGCGGTGATACTGTGCACGGCCGGTATCGGATCCATCTGGGTTTTCAATACGGAATTGGCCGGGATCACCACCTTCAGGTCTCGCGCGGCATCGGGAGACGGAACGGTCATGGCCTATAAGGCCGGCGCCGAAGTGACCATGATGGAAAAGTCCGGCATGCTTTTCCTGGGGACCGGCTATAAGCACAAGATCGATTCGGGCGGCAACGATCCCGTTTTCGAGCTTGTACCCATGGTGGACGACAACGGCAAAACCATAAACTTTATGTCGGCATCCCGCGATGCCGTACTGAAAGGAGAGGTGCAGCTGCCTTTCTGGGGCGATTTTCCCGCCATGACCGACGGCCAGCGGAAGATCGATTGGGACCTGGGATACCGCGAGGAGTCCACGGCCCTGGCCATGCGAAGGGTTTATGAAGATGCGGGGTACGATCCGAAGAAGGACCTGATGATGAACTACAATCATATCGAGGGCACCAGCCCGGCGCATTTCCGTTCACCCGACAGCATGAATCACAGGGGAGGGGTGGTTATCGACTGGGATCTGAAAACCACCGTAGACGGATTGTATGCCGCGGGAGAACAGACGTTCGCCCCGGCCGCCCACGGCTATTCGTCCGCTACCGGCAGGTACGCCGGCAGAAAAGCGGCCCGCTATGCCATGGAATCCGACCGGCCGGTCATATCAAGGGATCAGATCGAGCGGGAGAAAGCCCGC
>DKBB01000229.1 GCA_002451015.1 Acidobacteria bacterium UBA6911 | reverse complement strand
GAAGCTGAAGAAAGCCGGTGTTCCCATCATCGGCACTTCGCCTGAAAACATCGATCTGGCAGAGGATCGTAAACGTTTTGGTAACTTGCTTCATGAACTTGCCATACCCCAGCCTGAAAACGGGACCGCGATGTGCCAGGAGGATGCGCGTAAAGTCGCCGCCCAAATAGGATATCCTGTTCTGGTCCGTCCTTCATATGTTCTCGGTGGCCGTGCAATGTCTATTGTCTACGATCAGGAAGCTCTTGACAGCTATATGGTAACTGCAGTCGAAGCTTCCCCGGAACATCCCGTACTCATAGACAAATTCCTTGAACGCGCTAATGAATATGATGTGGACGCTATCTGTGACATGGAACAGGTGGTCATCGCCGGTGTGATGGAGCATATCGAAGAGGCCGGGATTCATAGCGGGGACAGTACCTGTATCCTGCCCCCGATTGTTATAAATCCCACACAGCTGGAAAGAATGAAAGACTACGCAAAAAAGCTTGGAAAAGCTCTTCAAGTGGTCGGACTCATGAATATTCAGTTTGCGATCCAGAAGGACACCGTATACGTTCTGGAGGTGAATCCCCGGGCTTCACGTACGATTCCTTACGTAAGCAAGTCTACCGGTGTCCCGCTTGCCAAAATCGCCGCCCGAATCATGGCCGGAGAAAAACTTAAGGATTTCGGTCTTTCCGAAGAATTAAGAGTCCGACACTGTTATGTTAAATCACCGGTTTTTCCTTTCAACAAGTTTCCCGGTGTCGATACCATACTCAGCCCTGAAATGAAATCTACCGGTGAGGTTATGGGAGTTGCCGATAGTTTCGGAAGTGCCTACGCAAAGGCTCAACTATCGGCCGGGTTAAAGTTGCCCTGCAAAGGAACGGTGTTTATCAGTGTCAATGAAAAAGACAAGGCAGGGCTGATCCCGATTGCCCAGGATCTTAAATCCATTGGATTCAAAATATATACTACGACAGGAACCCATAAGTATCTCGACAACAATGCGATTGAAACAAACCATGTTTTCAAGGCGGGTGAAGGTCGCCCGAATATAATCGATTTTATAAAAAGCGGAAAGATCGACCTAATCATTAATACTCCGCTGGGACGTCAATCTCGATTCGATGAAAGAGCGATTCGCCGAGCGGCGACACAGCACGGGATTGCCTGCATTACGACCCTTTCGGGCGCTGCGGCAGCGACAAAAGCCATTCAAACCCTTTGTAACGAAAATCTTACGGTCCGAAGCTTGCAGGAATATCACAGTACGGATCACAGCGAGGATTCCCGCGAAACCTCAACCGGCAATCCGGACCATTTCTTTACGATATCCTGATCGGTCAATTTTTCCGGTAACTCTTGTCAGAAACCTGCCTCCTCGGCGGTACTGACAAATGCCGATCGATTATAAGTGCGGGCGATCCTTCGCCGACGCTTTTAATTGATTTTCTCAACATTCTTTCAGGTTGATTCCCCTTTTTATTTTACAGTGCTGTCGGACACGGGAAATATTGGATCAAAACAGCCTAAAGCACCGTGAGTGAAAAGAAAGGAATCTCTTTACAGATGCGGAGTGCTATTTTTTCTTCCCCGGCATTCTTTTTTTGGGAAAGAGATCAAAAATGCGATCGTTCTCGATGAGTTGAATTCCTTCTGTATGAAGGCGGACAAAGTGAGTGCAGTATTTTCTATTGTCGTCTCCAATGCAGGAATCAATGCAGAAGAGGTCGGTATCCGTACAGTTGGCACATTCTCCCATGGAAACACAGATCCTTGGCACTGTGATCTTGCAGGTATTGCAGATTATAAAGAGGTTTTTGCTTTCAGTATAGCTCTCGCAGCTTTCGAGCTGGTAAATTCCCTCAAGATCGCCGAAAATGCGGCAACCCATAAAAATATGAGGTTCTTTTTGAGAA
Source organism: Acidobacteria bacterium UBA6911 (assembly GCA_002451015.1). Lineage (GTDB taxonomy): Bacteria > Acidobacteriota > UBA6911 > UBA6911 > UBA6911 > UBA6911. The sequence goes on along the minus strand of DKBB01000229.1, from coordinate 23,212 downwards.
TTATCCTCTATTTTCTCTAGAGTTTCGTCAATCCAATGAACGCAATTTCTGCAATGTATCATGGCAAGACCAAGCCAGGTCGGAAATGGAACTCCCGCTTTCCGGACCATGGGAAATCGGAAAACATCCACCCGGCCTGAAATTGTTGTGTCCCAGATTCTGGGAATATCGTCAGGTTGCTATTGCGGATCTTTGATCGGATTCGGCGAGATTCCCAGAAGTTCGGCGAATTTCTCATCCGATTCAAAGGCAGAGAAATCGTCATCGTTTCTGGCATATATACGGCTGTCTTCATTAAGCTCTATGGCTTTCTTGAGGTGCTCCAAGGATGCCTTTAGATCGCCCTTCCTTGCCAAAGAGGCTGCAAGAGAGTAGTAAATATAATCCGCATCGGGATGCTTCTTCAGCGATTGCTGGAAGTATGCAATCGCCGTGTCATAATTTGTCTTGTTATGCTCCAGAACTCCCAGCGAATACAACTGGTCCGTTGTAATTTCCGGATTTTTTTGTGCATTTTCTTCCCGATTGCATATCTGAAGGTAACTCCGGACCCGCGCCAGGATTTCCCTTTCCTCCGGGAACGATCGGATCAGCGTCGTGAATTCGTTGCGGGCTTTTTTAAAGTCTTTTTTATAAATAAATTCGATGCCTTTCCCCAAATGGGAAAGAGCTGCCGTAGTGGTTTTTGTCTGGCGCAGCAGCCCTTGGGATTCGTTCGATCCGGAAAATTCCTTTTTGCCGGAGGAAGGCACCTTTTTCAATTCCGCTTCCATAGTCGTACTTTCCTTGATTTTGCGCTTTTTGGATTTTGAGATTTTCTGCTTAGTCGTTCGCTCGGTGGCACGTTTCGTTTTGGCAGATGGTTGTTTCCGTGCGGAGGTGGGCTTTCCGGAAGTCCGTCTGGAGACGGTTTTTTTCTTGGTAATATTTACAGTCTTGGCTGTAGATTTTACAGCCCTGGCTGCAGATTTTACGGTCTTAGCTTTGGTTTTTACAGCCCCGGCTTTTTCCTGGGGTTTATTCTTTCGCTTGGTTTTCTGGGCCAATGTTCCTCACAGTCCATAGCCTGTAAATCTTATACGGTGAATAACTTGCCTTATAAGATTTCAGCAATCTAAAAATTGACGTTATTATTAGGAAAAATCAGACGATAAGTCAAGTGCAAGAAGAAATTAAGAAAACGATTGAATACAAAGAAATGAGATTCGCTAAACATTAAGGTTCAGTCTCGGATTTTTTCAAGTTGGAGAATTATAGTCGCAGCAAAGGAAATAATTAGAAATTCTCCAATCCAACATGTCGGGAATCAATAGTTTGTGTGAAATCCCGGCATTTTGCATGTTTGCATGGATGTGAATTTAAATACGCTCAATTTACACGAACCGGAATTCAAACGCATCAAGGCTATCCTTGATAAAGTACAAAAAGAATTACGGGCCGATATAGTATTGCTGGTCAGCCAGAGCGGCCAACCGATTGCAATAATGGAATCGAAGAAGAAATTCGATTATACGTCTCTGGCTTCACTGGCGGCCGCAAATCTTGCGGCTACAGACAGTCTCGCCAATCTTGTAGGTGAAGGTGAATTTTCAGTTCTGGTTCACCAGGGTCGAAACCGTAGTCTCTTTATATCGGACTTACTCCATAAATTTTCTTTGGTCCTGGTTTTTAATGCATCCACTACTCTGGGGCTGGTTCGTTACAAAGCGAAGAAGGCGATTATTCTACTGGAAGAAGTGATTCAGGATGTTCTGCGCAGAACGGATAAAGATAAACCCTCTGCAATAAATCAGGATATCAGCGAGGAAGAACTCGAGAAGCTTTTAGAACTATGAAACCCAATACCGCACTTTCATACCGAAACGACATTGAGGCGGGAAAACGGCAATTCAGAATTGTCTGCACGCGGAATCAAAAAAGACGATTCTTTTGCCCGTCGCTTCAAAAAATTCAGTTATGCCTGGTGCGGAATATATCTCCCATTGATTAAAGGATTCTGTTTTGACGTTCATAAATTACGTTGCCCGAGAAATTAACTGTAAAATAGTGTATTACGGTCCAGGCCTTGGGGGAAAGACCACAAATCTGCAGTACGTCTATCAAATCACCAAAAATGAAAATAAAGGCAAGATGATATCTCTTGCCACCGAAACAGAACGAACGCTCTTTTTTGACTTTCTGCCCATAGATCTCGGTCAGATTCGCGGATTCCAGACGCGCTTCCATTTGTACACCGTACCGGGGCAGGTTTTCTATGATTCCAGTCGAAAACTCATACTTAAAGGGGTGGATGGGGTAGTGTTTGTTGCGGACTCCCAGGAAGAACGGATAGATGCAAACCTGGAATCGCTTGCAAATCTTGCGGATAATCTTAAAGAACAGGGATTCGATATCAATAAAATTCCCTATGTCCTGCAGTTGAACAAACGTGATCTTTCCAACGCGATGCCTGTCGCCGAGCTAACAAAACAGTTGCTTGTTAAGGAAGAACCGGTTTTGGAGGCTGTTGCCACCGAAGGCACCGGCGTACTCAATACGCTTAAAGCGGTTGCACGACAGGTGCTTTTTGAACTGAAAAAAAGCGCCTGATGCCTTCGGCTACACACCCCTGTTGTCTCCGTGCCTTCCTTTTCGGAGGTTGACTTCGGACCGGAGACTTCCATGCATATCTATATTAAAAATTTGCGTGTTTCTTCAATGAAAAGTTCCGTCTGATCGTGATGCAGCCAGTGTCCCGCATTGGAAATGTTAATTAGACGGTGATTCCGTATAGATCGAATATGTCCCGTTTCGTAGGGATCTTCCGTCCAGCTGTCCAGTCCGCGGAATAAAAGAACGGGGCATTGTATCTGACTCCACACCTTGCAGGCTTCCTCCATGTTAAATATGTAGGGTGAAAACGCCCGGACAAAATTGTCAAATTTCCATATCAGGGTTCCGTCTGCATTCCAGATCGAACCCAGAAGTGTCAGATGTCTGGCCATTTCTTCTGACAGGTACGGATTTTCCTTATGCATGCGTTCGATTGCTGCTTGGAGATTCAGGTATTTGCGTGGAGTCCGCTTTTCATAATCCCGCATTGTTTCGATCCAGTCTTTAAGTCGTTCGTGCGGTGGACGAGGGGGGGTAATTTCCCGAGGTGGAGAGATTCCTTCAACGGCGACCAGTTTTTTAACCCGATCAGGGTATATCCCGGCATATTGTAAAACGATCGCCGCCCCCAGAGAATGTCCTATCAGGTATACCGGGAAATTATCGATGATATCCAGTAATGCGGAGAGATCCAGGATGTATTCGGCGATGCTGTACATGGCTCCTGGCGCCCAACTGCTGTCGCCGTGCCCTCTGAGATCTGGCGCAAGAATGTGAAAATCATCCTGAAAAGCTTTCACAATCCGATCCCAGCTTCGGGCGTGATCCATACCTCCGTGCACAAAAAAAAGCTTGGGCTTGTCGTGATTACCCCAATCCCAAAAGTGCAATTTTAGCCTGTGAGAATAGTAGAATTGTGATACGGGTTCGGCAGTCATTCGTCTCGTATATTCCTTTTTTATTTTGGCCTTATTCCTAAGGGTCAACTATTTATTAACGGCTGTTGTTCGGAAATTACATTAAAAAGAATCTCGGGCCCGTTTCAGATAAATCTCATATCCTTCAAGAACGGAAAAGAAAGGATCGCAGTGGCGTTGTTTTTTTACACGCGCATATGCTTCGCCAGATGAATAACCGTGGGCTTTCATTAAATACGCCGCTGCCAGAGTTGGCCCTCGATTAATTCCGGCGATGCAGTGAACGTATACTTTCGATCCTGACGGAACAAGCAATTCTTCCAATACAAGAACAGCTCGCGGAAGGTTGGCCGAAAGAGAGTCATGATTAAAATCGGTGATCGGGATGCGGTGAATCCCGATTCCCGCCCGGGAGAAAAGCCGCCTGATCTGTTCCATGGGAATTCGGTATTGCATTAAATCTTCGTCGCTTTGCAGATTGACAATCGCATTGATGCCCATTTGGCGGATGAATTCCAGATGATCCGGAAGAATGTACCGCCCAACCCATAACCGTTCCTCGATAATTTCATCGCAGTCAAGAAACATGGAAGCCACCTTATAGCCAAGGATATAATTTCTCCAAGTATTGTATTATGAATCAGCGCCTTTTCTTCCAGCCGCGCAGCGCCGTAGCCTGTCCATAATGGCAATCCCAAGACCTTTTTCCGGTACCGGGCGTGCAATGATTCTGTCCAGTTTCATCACATCCATCCGACGGAGCGAACGAAAAAGGTTGGCTGCAGCTTCACGCATATCCCCGGAGTCCGACAATATTTCCACCACTTCATATCTGTCACGACAACTTACGGGATTGAGGCTTAGAAGGCCCAATCTGCCTGAATTTTTCATTTCCTCATGGCCTTCTTCGACAATTTCCAGCGGAGTCCGGGTTGCATAATGGCGTTCCAGTTGACCCGGAGCCTGAGGTTGCTTTGAAATTTCATTGCGGACATCCAACGAATGCAACATAGATGCGAGGTCCTCTACAGATGTGCCGCCGGGTCTTAGTATGCATGGAATTTCCCCGGTCAGGGACAGTATGGTCGATTCCAGTCCGATGGCGCAGGGTCCGCCGTCTAGGATCATATCCACGCTTTCGGAAAGTTGTTCGGCAACATGCTGCACTTCAGTCGGACTGACATAACCGAAAGGATTAGCGCTGGGGGCTGCAATTCCGCGTCCGGAGGTTCGAATTAAATCCAATGCTACCGGGTGCGCCGGGATTCTGATGGCGACCGATCCAAGGCCTGCGGTTACAATTGAAGGGACCGAAGACTTTTTAGGCACGACCAGTGTGAGCGGGCCGGGCCAGAATTTTTCCATGACGCTATAGGCTATCTGCGGAAAAACACCATATTGTTGAGCCATATCGATGTCCGATACGTGTACAATGATCGGATCGATACGGGGCCTGGCTTTCACTTCAAATACTCTAGCAACGGCAAGCGGATTTTCCGCATCCGCACCCAATCCATAGACTGTTTCCGTAGGGAAGGCTACCAGTCCGCCACTAAGAATAATTCGTGCGGCCAGTGCAATCGCTTTTCTATCTGATTTTTCTGTATTCCTCGAAAGAACCAACAGCACCTCCCGAACCATTCAAGTAACTGAAATCCCACGGATTCCATATCCTATTTGCCGAAAAAGAGCGGCGGCATATATGGCAACTAAAGGGTATTTTATGGAAATTCAAACCGAAGTAAAAGACGGGAATGATAATAATTCTTTGAAAAACAAAAAGATATTCCGCCGGAAACCGCGTATGCAAAAAGTAGTGCCCCGATCTGGATAATATCTGTCCATTCGTTGTGCATGTTCTGTTTGTGTTGTCAAAATTCCCGGTGACCTCTGCTACTGAACGTTAGGATACTTTTCGAGAATACTAGGTCGGCAAAATGAACTGAAAGTTGTATTTTTCATTTATTCCCGTTATCTTGCAGCAAGTCTGTCTATTTCCTGCTTGCCCCTTCCCCTATAGCCGCGATATATATACTGTTCCATTGGAAGCGGCCTGAAAACGGCACAATTTCCCATTTTTAATGAATCAGGCTTCTGACCAAAATTCGAATTGCCGTAGGGCTTAATCCCGAGGCAGCAAAAAAGAGTAAGAAAATGCATGGAGATCGAGAAAATGATACGCAGCAGACATGCCCGCCCATGCTGCCACGAAAAGAGTCCCGATAAAACATTCGGGTTTTAATATAAAGTAAAGGAAAGCAAAAAAATGAGAATTATAGTAACGGAGAGAATTGCAGAGGAAGGCATCGATTTTCTTAGGAATAACGGATTTGAAGTTGATGTCAAATATGGAATCTCGCGCGATGAACTCCTTGGGAATATAGGAAATTACGACGCCATTATTGTCAGAAGCGTGACCAAAGTTAATCAGGAACTGCTGGAGAGAGGCTCCCGGCTGAAGGTTGTAGGTAGAGCCGGAAACGGCATCGACAATATAGACGTTCCTTTTTGCACTCAGAAAGGAATCCTTGTCGTTAATACTCCTGAGAGCAACACCATGGCTGCAGCCGAGCTAGCCATCGGTCTCGCTTATTGCCTTTTCAGGAACATTCCAAAGGTACATTTAGCTACAAAAAGCCTGGATTTCAGAAGGAACCAATTCATTGGAAATGAACTGGACGGAAAAGTCGTTGGGATTATCGGGCTCGGCAGAATCGGATCGATCGTAGCCAGGAAACTGGTCGGTTCAAACATGAAAGCCATTGCCTATGATCCCTATATAACAGACGAAAAATTCACACGGAACGGCGTCGAAAAATGCGAAACCCTTGAGGAGTTATTAAGACAATCGGACCTGATAACCATACACACCCCTAAAACAGCGGAAACATACGGGATGGTCGGCGAAGAGCAGTTGAAAATCTGTAAAAAAGGCGTTCGGATCGTCAATGCTGCGAGAGGCGGACTGATCAACGAAAAGGCACTGTATGAAGCTATAAAGAACGGGCATGTTGCAGGCGCCGGAATCGATGTCCTGGATCCGGAGCCCGGATACGATACCCCTCCCGAAAAACAAACCTTCAAGAATCCACTTCTCGAACTGGATAACGTCATTATCACTCCGCACCTCGGAGCTTCCACCCGGGAAGCGAACTTTAACGTCGGAACCGCAATTACCAATCTAGTCGGGGACGCCTTGAACGGGAAAATGGTTTCTGCTGTTAATATGCCCCCGCTGAAAGGCGGAGACCTGGTTCAACTCAAACCCTACATCGACCTTGCGGAAATGCTGGGTAAAATTTATTACCAGGCCGAAAAAGAGCGGGTAGAGAAACTTGAAGTCGTTTTTTCCGGAGACCTGGCTGAAAAGGAAACGCGGGTTGTTTCCCTTTCTGTTTTAAAAGGTTTTCTGGGCCCGATCATCGAGGAAAAGGTAAATTACGTAAACGCGGAACTCATTGCCGAAAGAATGGGGATTGAGCTGATCGAGAGCCGGAGTTCCCATCTGGATAAATACACAAACCTCATAACCGTCAAGTTTTTTACGAAAACCCGGGAGCTGTCGATTTCCGGAACCGTTTTCGCGAAACAGGAATTAAGGATCGTCGATTTCTTCGGTTATAAATTGGACTTCGAACCTTCACCGTATGTAATTGCTATTCAGAATATTGATAAACCGGGCGTAATTGGCAAAATTGGCACTTTGCTTGGATCCAATGATATCAACATCGCCGCAATGCAGTGGAGCAGAAACAGGCAAGGAGAAAAAGCCGTATCTTTTGTGAGTGTAGATGGGGAAGTCGGGAATGACATCCTTGTCCAACTGCGGGATATGGAAGGTCTTTTGAAAGTATCCATGTTGAAATTATAGGTCCCGGAGAGAATCAACGGATTTTACAATCGTCGAACAATCATATCCGGTTTTCAGGTCTTCCGTTTCCCGTTTAATCGTTGAACGGGAAACGGAATCAACCTTCCGGGAATACCCTCATTTTTCCAAACAACTCCATAGGTCATCCCTTTGTAAACGCGCTAAAAAGCTCGATCCTTAAAATATGGAGTCTCTCCTGCGGATTATTGCGGGGCATTTAGTCTCAATTACCCCCAAATCAAATTACGGACACAATTAGTCCAAACCGAAGAACAAGTACCATCGCTCCAATATCCGATGGTTTTTAGGTGATTTGCACTTCAGAACCCGTACGTCCATCAATCTTTACCTAAAAATTTCTTGTGCGTAAAAGATTCTTCATTCTCGATCTAAGTTTAAACATATCTGGTGACGCTCGTCACTGCATTTAAATCCCAGGGCGCTATGATTCTATTCAAGTTTTAATATTTCACGGAGCGACATAGTGGCAGAAAACAACAGCCCGGAACGTCCCCGATTGTGGATCAGTTATCCATGGTTTCAGAACGAAGAGAGAGATTTCGGATACCTGGCCAAACAGCTGGAGGCGAAAAATTTTGAATCTGTTTATAATTCAATCAAAATAATGCAGGATCCACTCCTGTCACACCGAATCGTACGGAGACTGCAAAGCGTCGGCTTTGACGGCTGGTTGTATGTGCTGACCCATCAGTGCATTTCGCGAAGGGAATTCACGGAGGAGCTGACGAAGGCAATCGATCAGACTATTTTACATATGGGACCCCGTTTTCCGATTGCCGGTCTTATGTATGGGATCGCCTCCAACAATGTTCCGGCCAGGCTGCGTTTACTGCCCTGCATATCGCTTGGAAATCCAGAGTGGAATTCTCAGGTACGTGAAATATACAATAAGAACAAATCCTATGATCTCAAATCGTCGCCTCGTAAAGAATCACGATTCATCTGGAAGCTGCATCCCCGCTATGGAGGCACCGCATCCATCACAGCCATCGAAGTCCGATCCAGAGGGGAAACGGTCGAGGAATGGCGGTTTGCTGTTCCCAAATCATGCCTTCCAATTCGTTGGGGACAGGGAAATTCAGACGGAGGGGAACTTTCAAAAGTACGGTTCGGCGAAGTCACGGGGATCGGTAAGTACGAAACGAACGATGTTTATTGGTTTGGAGCTGCAAATACAATCTCCCTTACCGAAAGCGCATATGTTCTTTTTGAAGGTAAAATGCCCGATTTCATTTGTTTCGGACCTGCCGCGAATTCAAGAGGAGTTCCCGGCAAAATGGAAATATACTGGCCAAGACGGGAAACTAAACCGGACAGCCTCAACGACAGGCGCTGTTGCACGGCGTAAGTGAAATATCCTACTCGTAAATTCTGACCTGATTATAATGACTGTTGAGCCGATAAAGTCTGGATGTGTAGAATACTCAAACAACCGGGAAGCAGATCCGATTAGTGCCACCGGAATAGTGTCACGGGGGCTTCGGGATCTCCCGACCAATCCTGAAAAGAACCGTCGTAAAGCCTTACATGAGGATATTCCAGAATCTCGGAAAGGATAAACCACCATGTCGAGGCAAAACCGCCGACTTCACAATAAAGGATTATTTCTTGGCGTACGTTCTGTCCTATTACTCCTGAAGCCATGGCTTTCAGATCATCCAGGTCCCTTAATGTTCCTCCGGGAGTAAACGCCCAGGGCGCCGGCAAATTCACAGCAGTTTGAATATGACCCTTATCGGAAGTAGCCCCGAAATAATCTTCAGGCAAGCGGGCGTCAAGCAGTATGGATCGTCCGATTTTATTCATGACTTCGGACTTTAATATTAATGAGGACCGATCGGTAACCCCCTTATATGGCTTTGGAATGGGACGGGGAAAATCCGTTGTAACGGGCTTGCCGAGTTTCAACCACAGGTTGTAACCACCGTCCAGAATAGAAGCATTCATGATACCGGAAACGATACAGGTCCATGCAACACGCGTAGCATCCGCACGGTTCCAGTCCGTATCCGTTTTATTGACGATTACAACGAGCGAATCGCTTGAAATGCCAAGTTTTCCCATTAGATCATTCAATTCCTCTTCAGAGGGTAATTCCAGCATTCTCTCTCCATCATGCCGAACCCAATCGGAAAATGGAGCGTGGATCGCACCGGGAATATGGTTTTTTTCAAACAGCTCCCTGTTTCGGATATCGATAATTACAAGCTTTGAATTCGTCAGGTTTTGTTCCAACCATTCAGCAGAGACAATTGCGGAAATGTTCCTGGTTGCAAGGGAAAAGGAGCATGGCATAAGCGTAACTATGGAGAGTATAAAAAACATCGCTTTTTTCATTGATAATACCTTTCATTTTAATGGTAGCTGGTTTTTATTCCGGTTGCGAGTATTACTTGTTCCTCAATTTCCGGTTTCACCTATATGGATTCAAGGAGGAAAACCTGAATGAAATCCGGGAAGTGCTACCTTGCAGAGAATAATTTGTATCAAACAATCTAAGTATGAAAAGTTATCTGGAAACGTTCGAAATGCAATTTAGGATCTTCTGAATGCAGCTTGCATCCAATAAGTACAAAGGAGAAGGATTATGTCGCGCATACACTACTTAATTTTTGGACTGGTTCTGCTTATGACCGTTGCCTGCGGGGATATGGAGAAATCAGATGTAACCCCGGATGAGACCGAGGCTGCGGTGGAAACCGCCTCGCCCCATCAGGAAAAACCCACTACCGCAACCGGTACCACGAAGCCTGCACCCAGGCGGGAAACGCCCCCAGCACCTCCACAACCCCGGTATGTCACTATAAGCACCGGCACTGTCATTCCCGTTCGTTTGCAGGATTCTTTGGATTCTGCTGTAAATCAGTCAGGAGATGTCTTTCGTGCAGTGGTTGACGAGGATCTTCTGGTCGGGAACAGTGTTGTTGTTCCAAGGGGCAGTCCGGTCGAAGGAAAGCTGACCTACGTCGAACGGTCGGGTAGGGTAAAAGGACGAGCGACTATGTCCATGCAGTTTGTCAGCCTTACCGTAGGCGGCAATGCTTACCCGTTGCAGACAGAGATACTTTCATTTGAAGCTGAAGGGACGAAGAAGAAGGATGCTACAAAAGTCGGAGTCGCTTCGGGCATAGGAGCTGCGATCGGCGCCATAGCCGGAGGCGGTAAGGGCGCAGCTATCGGAGCCGCTGTTGGTGCCGGTGCTGGTGGAGCCACCGTTATGGCAACCCGAGGAGAGGAATTGCAATTCAATGCGGAACATCCGTTTGAATTCACTCTGAACGAAGAAGTGCCGATTAGAATTCGTTAAATGCCGGGAAAAGGGAACAAAAGGGATATGGCATGACTTTCTTCAGATTTGCAAAGGGATTTCTGGATGAATTGCACATCCCGGCAAAGAAAGTTCATGCATTCACAGACGAAGAAAGAACAACACGGGGGATGAAAAACTAGCCGGTGAAGCCAGGCGACATACCACCAGCATGGCTCGCCGGCAGTTTTTTCCATGTTGATCCCGGAAGGGGAGACCTTGCCAATCGACTCGACAGTATCGGCATCGACTGGAACCGCTGCTCCGAAAATTTATACTTGGAAAAAGGGATAAAGGATCCGGCGGCACATTTCGTTCAATCCTGGCAGAACAGTCCTGGGCACAGGAAGAACATGCTGGATTTCTGGATGTTCGAAGCCGGTGTCGGCGCGGCTCTGCAGAATGATGGTGTCCTGGTAATCGTTCAGGCGTACGTATATCAGGGCCCTTGATCCAGGACTTTACGATAAAACGCTTCATATGCAGGAATTATTTTTGTAGAACAGAAGCGCTCTTTTGCTGTTTCTCTTGCGGATTTTCCCATTTGCCTGCGCCTGGAGTCGTCTCCCAGGATTCTGAGGGCAAACTCAGCCATTTTTTCGATATTCCCGGGTTCCGATAAAAATCCGTCCAATCCGTCTCTGATCACCTCCGGCACGCCCCCGACATTAGTGGCTATAACGGGTACTTCGCAGGCCATTGCTTCCAGAGCCACAAGTCCGAAAGATTCCGTTTCACTGGGCAGGAGAAGCAAATCGGATATTCCGATAAATTCTTCGATATTGTCCTGTTTGCCGGAAAAGTGAACATGACTTTCGATCCCGTAGTTTCTCACCAGCCGTTCCGTATTTCCTCGTTCCGGTCCGTCTCCGACCATGAGAAGAACAGACGGGATTTTTTTTAGAACACGGGCGAAGACCTCCACCACATCGGCCGGACGTTTCACGGGTCTGAAATTTGAAACATGTATTAGGATTTTTTCGTTTTTGGGAGCAAGGCATTTTTTTAACGGATTGGTGCTTACAGGTTTATATTTATCGCAATTTACGAAATTGTATATGACTTCGATATCGTTTCTCGCCCCGAGAACACGGATGGTTTCCTGCTTTAAGAAATTCGATACAGCTGTCACGCCGTCCGACTGATCGATGGAGAAACGTGTGATCGGCAGATAGGACGGATCGGAACCGACCAGAGTGATGTCAGTCCCGTGGAGCGTCGTGACAACAGGGAGCCTCCGCGGTTTCAGCATGGATTTTGCCAGGAAGGCACTGACCGAATGAGGGATAGCATAATGGCAATGAAGTAAATCCAGTCCCTGGGCATCCGCGATTTCCGCCATTTTGGTCGCAAGTGCCAGAGTATAAGGGGGATGGTCGAACAGAGGATAGGTAGAAACCTCCACCTCGTGAAACTGAATATTTGCGAGGGCTCCGGTAAGGCGCAGAGGAGGCGCGTAACTGATGAAATGAATTTCGTGTCCCCGGTCGGCAAGTTCTTTTCCCGATTCAGTGGCGACGATTCCGCTTCCTCCGTATGTCGGGTAGCATGTAATACCAATCTTCAATTTTCCCCCTTCGTGCTATCGGCTAGTCGCAGTTATTCAAAAGCGTCATGCATAATCTTAGACTGTTCTTTCAGATGTGTCCTATGGGAACCGGCGGCAGGGCTGGAACTTTCAGGGCGGCCGATGTATCGAAGAGAACGGCCCACGGAAATGCCTTGCTCAATATGACGGCTGATAAAATTCCATGCTCCCATATTCCGGGGCTCTTCCTGAACCCAGAATATTTCTCCAACCTGGCTGTAACCGGAGATTATTTTCGACAGGTTCCATTCCGGAAAGGGATAGAGCTGTTCCAAACGGATGATGGCAGTATGGGAGTTGTTAAGTTTTTCCCTTGCGGCGAGCAGATCGTAATAAACTTTGCCTGAGCACAACAGCACGCGTCCGATCGCAACCTTCTCCGAAATACTTTGATCATCCAGGACCATTTCGAATTGCCCTTCAGCAAGTTCCCGGGGACTGGAGACCGCCCTGGGGTGGCGCAAGATACTCTTGGGGGCCATCACTACAAGTGGAATTTGTTTCGCATCTCTCATTTGGCCGCGCAAGAGATGAAAATATTGAGATGGAGTTGTGGGAAAACACACCTTCATATTGTCTTCAGCGCAGAGACTGAGAAAACGTTCCACTCTTGCGCTGGAATGTTCTGGCCCCTGTCCCTCAAATCCATGAGGCAGCAGAAGCACAAGATCGCAAGGTTGCCGCCATTTCGATTCAGAACTGGAGATGAAATTGTCGATAATGACCTGTGCGCCATTCGCAAAATCACCAAACTGGGCTTCCCAGAGTACCAATGAAAGAGGATCGGATGCACTATAGCCAAATTCAAATCCCAGGACCGCGGCTTCTGAAAGCAGACTGTCATAGACTTCAAAGGACGCCTGGTCACTGGTTATATTCTGCAGGGGAACATACTCCAAGCCAGATTCAAAATCCGTAAGGACCGCATGCCTTTGACTGAAAGTACCGCGCGCGCTGTCTTGTCCGCTTAACCTTACAGGAGTTCCCTCATAGAGAAGCGTGCCGAAGGCTAATGCTTCTGCAAAACTCCAATCTATGGCAGGGTCCCCTGAAACCAGTTCCCGTCGTTTTCCCAGGAAAGGGAGAAGTTTGGGATGGACGTGAAAATTCTCCGGAACGCTTGACAGTCCGCGTGCGATTTCCCGAAGCAGGTCCAGGTTGACATGGGTTTCCTCGGCCGGTTGTAATTCGCCGAGTTCTTCTTCTGAAATGGCAAGGGGGATATCGGGACTAAAACGCTGCCCCCCTTCGATACTCTCGCTGAAAGCGGAATCGAGGTTCTCCTGGGTCCGGATGCGCATTTTATCAAGCGACTCCGCGGTGGTTATACCCTCGCGAATAAGCTTGTCAGAATAAATAGTCAGAACGGACGGTTTTTCACTTATCTTTTTGTAAAGAAGCGGCTGCGTGAAACTGGGTTCATCGGTTTCGTTATGTCCGTGACGCCGGTAACAGTAAATGTCGACAACGACATCCTTCTTAAAACGCTGTCGATATTCCACCGATAGAAGAGCAATACGCGTCGCTGCGTCAGGATCGTCCCCGTTAACGTGAAAAATCGGGGCCTGCACCGACCTTGCCAGGTCCGTTGCGTAGGGAGAGGACCTTGATTCCTGCGACGGAGTCGTAAAACCGATCTGGTTATTTATAATCAGATGGACTGTTCCGCCCGTTTTATAGCCGTGAAGTTGAGAAAGATTCAACGTCTCATAGACGACGCCCTGTCCTGCAAACGCCGCATCACCGTGAATAAGTATGGGGATGACACGTTCCCGCTGAATATCGCCACGTCGGTCCTGTTTAGCACGAACGATACCTTCTATGACGGGATTCACCCACTCGAGGTGGCTCGGATTTGGAGCGAGAGATATGAAAATTTCGTTTCCGGCCGGGGAGCGGAACATACCGGAGGAACCCAGGTGATACTTGACATCCCCTGATCCCTGAATCGCATAGGGATCGAAATTTTCTTCAAACTCGGAAAGTATCTTTGCCACCGGGGTGCCTATAATATTAGCCAGAACATTCAATCGACCCCGGTGTGCCATACCAAGAACCGCTTCCTTCGCATGCACATCGGCAAAACTGGAAAGAATCGTGTCTAGTACGGAGACGACCGTTTCCGCACCTTCGAGGCTGAATCGTTTGTGTCCGACGAATTTCTTGTGCAGAAATTTTTCAAAAAGTTCCGCAGATACGAGATTCTCCAGCACTCTCAACCGGACAGTCCGATCCAGCGGGCGTCCGGTTTCTTCTGGTTCGATGTGTTTCTGGATCCAGTCTTTTTCAACAGGATCCTGAATGTGTCGGAACTCAATTCCTATTTTTTTACAATAAACCGTGCGCAGAACTTCGAGAATCCTTCGCAGCGTGGACCTTGGAAGACCGCCAAGATCTCCCGTTGCAAATTCCCTGTCGAGATCCCACATGGTTAACCCGAAAGTAGCGGGATCGAGTTCCGGGTGATATAGCGGGGAGGTACCGAGTGGATCCAGCTGTGCGATCATGTGTCCACGGACCCTGTAACGGTTAATCAGGCGAAGAACACCGGCCTGCTTGTCCAGGTCATTGTTTATCTGTCCGGAGCCGAGAAGGGAAGGATGATGGTCGTGAGACCATTTTATCGGGACCGCAGGAAGTTGAAGATCTTCAAAAATCTTCTCATAAAAGGAACCTTCTCCCAAAAGAAGCTCTTTGATTCGGCCGAGAAATTCTCCCGTTTCGGCTCCCTGGATAATCCGGTGGTCGTAGGTGCAACCGATGTTCATTACCTTGCTCAGTCCGAGGCTCGACAATGCTTCTGAGGACCACGCATGGTATTCGGCGGGATAATCGATGGTGCCGGTTGCGATAACCGCTCCCTGGCCCTGAACCAGCCGAGGAACAGAGGAAAAGGTTCCTACCGTTCCTGGGTTCGTCAGGGTAACTGTTGTATTGAGGAAATCAGCAGGCGTAAAAACGCCCTTTCTGACACGCTCAAGGATTTCGTTATATGCTTCCAACATGTCCCTGAAACTCAACGTTTCGGCATTCTTAATATTAGGCACCAGCAATGTACGGGTTCCGTCTTTGCGCACGCTGTCAACGGCAATTCCCAGATTTATGCCTTTTTTAAAATATCGATGCGGCGCCCCGTCTGAATTATCGAAGGAAGAATTGATCCCGGGATGTTCCTTAAGCGAACAAACGATTGCCCAGCAGATAAGATGCGTGAAGGATAGGCGTTTTTTGCCTTCCGCATCCTGATATTCATTAATGATTCTTCTGTTTTCCTCAAGTAGCTTTACGGGAATGCTGCGGTACGAGGTTGCGGTCGGAACGGCAAGGCTTGCTTCCATGTTTTCGACAACCCGAAGATTACCGCCCACAATCGGTTTGACCGAGTCCTGTTTTTCGGAAGAAACGGCTGCCGCTTTCGTTCCGGATTCGTCTTTATCATAAATAAATTCAGTATCTTGTCCTGAAGTAGGATCATCGGAATGCATAGGTTGCTCTCTTGACAAAATTAGTTGTTTTGCACTTTTTAATCCATTGAATTGTGACTTGAGACCCTCCCGAGATTTTCCAGAACAAGTATAATATTTTCAATCCTGCCGGATTATCCTACGACCTCACCAGCACAAATCCCTACATCCACTGGAATTATTACATTAATGCCGCAATAAGGAAACACAACAGTGCTTGCGGGGGAATTTGTGATCGGAATCATGATGTGTGCCGCTTGAAAAGAAACAGAAGGCTGCAAATCCCGGTTCCATAAAGTTTTGCGGTATTCAGCCGATAACGCTAATTGGAAAGCGGATATAAGAACGGATAGCCTTACCTTTGGAGTGGATGCATGTCTGAACGAAAAATTCCATTTGTCAAATTTTCGATTCATGGCAAACCTATACGTGAAATTCTCAGGTTGCATTCCCAATGGCTTCAGGGGAACGGCGGGGAACAGGCCTACATCCGCGGCGCAAACCTTTCAGACATCGATTTACAGAAGGCTGATTTAAGGCGTGCGATCCTTATCGGTGTCAGCTTCATCGAAGCGAATCTTTCAGGAGTTGATTTTTCTGAATCTGAAATACACGGATGTGATTTCCGAAACGCCGTCCTTTACAATTCAGATTTCAGTGCCACTGATCTGGCCGATAATAATTTCCAAAGAAGTCTGCTGCCCGAATCCAATTTTTCACAGGCGCACGTGAACAAAGTATTGTTCAGGGAAGCCAATCTGCGGGACAGCCGGCTTTATGAAATTCATATGAAATCCTGCGATTTTTCTAATGCGAACCTGCATTCGGTTTTCTTCAACTACTCTGTATTGACAAATTGTATTTTTGTCGATGCGAATTTGGAGCAATCCAATTTTCTGAGGGCGCATTTCCAATCTGTTCGGTTCACTGCCGCAAAACTCATAAGCGCCAATCTCTCATCCATTCAGGCGAATGACTGTGATTTTCGAGGGGCTAAACTGAATTCGGCCAAATTCAGCCTCGCGAATTTATGTCAGAACCTATTCTGCCATGCAGAAATGCCCGGCTGTGATCTGAGCGAATCCAACCTTAATTCGGCTGACTTCTCCGGTTCCGTTCTACAGAATTCAATATTCTCGGAAGCGAACACGATGTCGACCGATTTTCGAGGAAGTGTGCTGGAAGGCGCTAGAGGATTTACCGCACGCCAGCTTTCCCAATCATTCACCGCGGTAAATACCATCCTACCAAGCGGAAACAGAGGACCTTTCATACGCGGAAAGTGTATGGAAATGCCTGTTATGCAGTAGTCCCCAAGTTCTTTTATTGGATCCCTGAATATATTGTGTCATGATCCTCCCATGTCGATACTACGCCTATTAAAACGCAACTTGGCAAAGGGCCAGGACACCCAGACAACAACCGAGACGGTCCGCAAGATAACCAGGGAACTCGATAAATTGGATGCGGAACATGCCAAATTTATAGCCTGTTTTGCCTATTTGCTGAGCCGCACGGCTGGGGCAGATCATACGATCAGCCGGGAAGAAATATCCATGATGGAAAAAATTATCATGAGTAAAGGCGGCTTGTCTGAAGAACAGTCTGTTATTGTGGTTCAAATGGCAAAAACACAGAGTATTTTATTCGGAGGGACTGAAGACTACCTGGTTGCCAGGGAATTCAGGGATATGTCGAGCCTCAAGGAACGCCTTGCACTTTTAGACTGCCTTTTTGCAATTGCTGCATCCCACGATTCCATTTCCACGCTTGAGGACAATGAAATCAGTCAAATCGCAAACGAACTACGAATCGAGCACCGGGATTTTATATCGATTCGATCCCAATACCGCGACCATCTTGCCGTACTGAAGTAGATAAAACAAATTCACAGTACCCTAAAGACAACTCTTTTCACCGGCACGCTATAATTTAAAGTGTCATAATGCAGAGGCAGGAGTGATAATGCGGCAGGCAGAATCTTTGGCCCGTGGCTGGAATACTGGATGCATAATGTTTAAAGTATTGAATGTAGAATCGCATCAACGAAGAGTGATAAGGCTTGCCCGGCCTAAGATGCAACGAAGCTTTGATGTGTTTACAGCCGGAGAATAGCCTTTATGGATCTTGTCCATGGAGATGGAAGCTTTCATTGATGGAAAAAATGACAGAATCGAACTCCCGACCTCGAATAGTCGGGAAAAGGAAGAAAGGATACATTCCGCTCTCCAGGCTGCGAATGTCGGATGCCGTCCAGGTTGTTTCCGAGTTCCCTCGACGGATGGAAGAATTGCTCCATATGCTTGAGGACCGGGATCGCAGCATACGGGGCCGTGCGTCGGCCACCCTGGCGCAGTTCGTATCCGTACATCCGGCCAGGTTGACGCGTTCCGCTGCCCGATTGAGGGAGGCTTTGCTGGATGAATCCGCGTACGTACGGTGGCATGTTGCCTATACGGTTGGAACGCTCTGCGCTTTGTTCCCAAAGCGCCTGAAGGCCCTTCTGCCCGACCTGATCGACCGCCTGGAAGATCAGAATTCAATCGTTCGGATTCTTGCGACCAAGGCGCTTGCCCGTGTAGCTTATCGAAATCCCGGGGTTATCGAAGAATTGTTCCGGAACTCCGATAAAGAAGCTCCGGGAATTGTAGCGAAAGCTCTCAGGGCTTCTGGTCCGAAAGCCAAAAGCCGGAAAATCTGATCTGCTTTTTCTGCCAAAGTGCCCTTATACTAAAAAGCAAAGTCCCCGATTCCCGCCAGCCTATTGGATTTCCCGGCGAATTCAGCAGAATATGGCTGGCAAAGACCGAGCCTTGACTTTTAAGTGTGATTCCCCTAACGTCGCTGATAATTTATCAGTAGCACCTATGAAGGAGAGGAAATGATTACACTGACACCGGTCGCCGTTGAGAAGGTCAAATCGGTTCTCGCGGATCAGGAGGAGTACACGGGCCTGAGAATAAAAGTCGTTAGCGCCGGTTGTTCCGGATATCAATACCAGATGACACTGGAGAATGTATCGGGTAAAGATGATGAAGTTCTTGATATGGACGGCTTTAAACTTTTTTTAGACAAGCAGTCGACTCTTTACTTAAATGGAACCCGCATAGATTATGTAGACGGCGACAATGGAACAGGTTTTAAATTCGAAAATCCGAATATAAAGCCCACATGTGGTTGCGGGGAAACATTCGAAGTCTAAAACAGGGGAGCGGAATCTCTATTGCTGTGAATGCATTTACATGGAAATCATTCAGACTGCAAACAAAAGACTTGGGATATCGGGTGAATTGGTTTGAAACGGAATAAACGGGACGATTCGATCACTCTTGCCGGCATCAAGATATACCCTAGAATCGGCGTTACAGTTCAGGAACGTTCCAGCCCCCAGGAATGTGAAGCGGATCTGACAATATGGGATAATTTTGAAGCCGCAGCATCTCTGGATTGCCTGGATAACTCTATAGATTATAGTCGCTTGCTGGCTGCCGTCCGTGAAATAGCCTCCACAGGCGAATACACACTGGTCGAGACTCTTGCGTATAGAATTGTGCGTGGAACGCTGCAATCTTTTCCAGTGAGCCGAGTGCGTGTAAAGATCCGGAAACGGCCCCTAAGCCTTCAGGATCAAATTGATTACGTGGAAGTTCAAGTGGAAGAACCCTGACAACTGTATCTGTATTCCCTCTGTATCCGGAAACACTTGCCGATTCTTTTGGGAATTATTCCAAATAGTTTCTTCTGTACGGAACGACTTTAAATTGGCTATAGTATGTAAGCCTGGGAATTAACGTTCAGGCGATAGATTGTGGCGAAAAAGTCTGACTCATTCACCGGAAAGGCCCGTTTTACTATCCGGCAAATGAGGTCTTAAGCGGGGCAAAAGCCGCGGCGGATACAATGAGGCGTTGCCGGTCATTTACCGGGCAAATGTTCAGACGCCCATGAAAGCCGAGGTCCGGTCCCGCAAAATGGGGAATGTGTATGGAAACAAGTTCCGGCGATGGTCCCGGTTTCATCACCTCCAAGCTGGAGAGTGCCGTTGCCTGGGCGCGCAAATATTCGATTTTCGTATATCCTTTTGTAACGGCGTGTTGCGGTATGGAATATATGTCGGCTGCATCCGGACATTTTGATATGGATCGTTTCGGTGCCGGTCTGCCGCGCTTTTCACCGCGACAGGCCGATGTATTGCTCGTAGTGGGCACAATCAGTCACAAAATTTCCCCCATCCTCCGTCGCGTGTACGACCAGATGTGCGAACCGAAATGGGTTGTGGCATTCGGTGTTTGTACCTGTACCGGTGGTTTTTACGACAACTATGCTACAGTGCAGGGAATCGACACGATACTTCCTGTCGATATTTACATACCCGGTTGTCCTCCCAGGCCAGAAGCGGTGCTGGACGGCCTTATGAAGCTCCAAACCAAAATACAAAACCAAAGACACCCACTGAGGGAACTATGACCGCTACGGTTAAGAATATGCTTCTGAATATCGGCCCGTCCCATCCAGCCATGCATGGTGTAATCCGACTTATAACGGAACTTGAAGGGGAAGAAGTTGTAAAAGTGGAAGCTGAAATAGGATACCTGCATCGTGCGTTCGAGAAAAGTTGTGAAAATTCAAGTTGGAACCAATCGATACCTTACACGGACCGCCTTAACTACGTTTCGCCCCTGATAAACAATTTCGGGTATTGCGGTGCGGTAGAAAAACTGCTTGATATAGATATAACCGAACGCTGTAAATACATCCGCGTTATCATGAGCGAGATATCGCGCATAACGGATCATTTAACCTGTATCGCGGCTTCGGCAATGGAGCTTGGGGCCATGACGGCCTTTTTATATCTCATGAAAGCGCGTGAATATCTTTACGATATCGTTGAAGAAGTCACGGGAGCGCGTCTTACAATAAGTTACGGCCGAATAGGAGGATTAAAGGGAGACCTGCCTCAAGATATCCGGGAAAAACTGGAAGCGGCTCTGGTCAAATGCGAAAAGGAAATATACCAAGTCGATAAGCTCCTGACCCGGAACCGAATATTTGTCGATAGAACGAGGGATGTCGGGATACTGACGGAGGAATCAGCGCTCAGTTATGCCATTAACGGCCCGCTGGGGCGTTCCGCTGGAATCAATTATGATGTGCGCAAAGCGTTCCCATACTTTGCTTACGATCGCATCGATTTTGACGTGCCCCTGGGGGAACGCGGGGATAATTACGACCGCTATCTCGTACGCATGGAAGAGATGAGACAGAGTATCCGTATTATACGACAAGCAATGAAGGATATCCCCGGCGGTCCAATAAATGTGGATTCAGAGGGGAAAGTCCTGTCCTCCACGGAACTGGTTGATGAGGCCAAGCTGGGGCATACCGACGGTTTCGTTGGTGTTACGTCAAAGGTGGAGCCAACCCTGGAAGGATCGGAACGCCCGTTTCATAATCGCGTTATGACCGACGATAAACGGGTGGCATTACCCAACAAAGGAGACACATACGGGAATATAGAAGGCCTGATGAACCATTTTAAACTCATTATGAGTTCTCACGGAATTCAACCCGAAAAGGGTGACACATATTTCCCGGTTGAAGCTGCCAATGGAGAGTTGGGCTTCTATGTGGTCAGCGACGGGAAGGACCGTCCGTATCGTGTCCGTGTCAGGCCACCCTGCTTCTTTGCCATGGCCGGCCTGCATACTATGCTTGAAGGCTATATGGTTGCGGATATCGTCGCTACATTCGGTTCCATTAACATGATTGCCGGTGAACTGGACCGATAGGAACGCCGATTAAACTGCAGGGAATTCTGCAGCGGATGGAAATTGTTAAGAGTAGATCTGCTTTATACCTGAACCGGAATGCGCTCAAAATCCTTGCAATGCGGTATTGGTTTCCACCTCCTTATGCTGTGGAAATACATCCGTTTCTGTTTTAAACATCCATTTTCGAAGCATAAAGAGGAGAACGGGAAATGGCGAGCAGAATCCAAAACGATTCTGTCAAAGCACAGTCTTTTCGGCTCTCGGCATCGTTGCTTTAATTTGATATATGATTACCCTTAAGTCAAAACGCGAAATCGAGTTAATGAGGGATGCCAGCCGGATAGTCGCCGAAGTGCTCGACGGTCTCCGTAATCTTTGTCGCTCCGGCATTACAACGAAGGAACTGGATACCTATGCCGAAAAAATCCCGGCTAAATACGGTGCCACTCCAGCCTTTAAGGGATATAGAGGATTCCCGGGCGCACTGTGCGCTTCGATTAACCAGCAGGTAGTGCATGGAATCCCGGGTGATTATGTTCTAAAAGAAGGAGATATTGTTTCCATCGATTTTGGAGTGCATTTTAATGGATACTATGGCGATGCCGCCATAACGGTTCCAATCGGGGCAATAGCTCCTGAGAATGCAAAACTCCTGACGATAACAGAAGAATGTCTGTATTTCGGGATTGATCAGATGGTTCCGGATAATCATCTTTCGGATCTCTCGCGTGCCATACAGAACCATGCCGAATCCAACGGTTTTTCTCTTGTGAAAGAATTTGGAGGCCATGGAATAGGGCGGCACCTGCACGAAGATCCGATGGTGCTCAACTATGTTACCAACGGGCGTGGGATCAAAATGCGCCCNNTATTATATGCCGTTCACGGACGGAAGGAGCAAGAAAATGCCAGTGAAAAAACTCAAGGAAGAAACCGAGCTTTTTTATTCCTTCCTGCGGCAGAATGGACTAAAGAAAACCTATCAGAAAGATTTAATTCTGGAAACTTTTCTTAATACCGAAGGGCACCTCAGTGTTGAGGATATTTACGCCCTAGTGAAGAAGAAAGACAAAAAGGTGGGGGTAGTCACCGTTTTCCGTACCTTGAAGTCTCTTACAGCCTGTGGAATTGCTCGAGAGATTTCGCTTGGAGATGGGCTGACGCGCTTCGAACACTGCTATCATCATCCTTACCATCACCATATTGTCTGCACGGAATGCCATAAAGCTATTGAATTTGTCTGTCCGGAATTGGAAAAGATTCAGGATAAAATTATTGAGAAGTATAATTTCAAACCGATCCATCACCGTTTCCAGACCTATGGCATCTGCGAAGATTGCCTCGAAAATCGCAATGTTTCCGATACGCAGAAACATGATACAGAGAGAATTTTTGCACGGGATGCCCTGAAAATGGCGTTGAGTATGGAAAACCGTTGTCTTGAATTCTTCAATCTGGCGGCTCAACGCAATCTGGATACGGGCGGAAACGAAATTTTTAAACGTATGGTTTTGGAAGAGGAAAAACATATCTCGGAACTGAAAGCAACACTGGACGAATTATTGCAACAGGAAAAAGGCCTGTATCAGGCCCCTATCTTTCTCCACTTCGATCCCAACGAACTGGAAGAGATACTTCCGGATATCTCAAGCTATGAAAACGGGGGAGAATTACGTCTGGA
>DKBB01000109.1 GCA_002451015.1 Acidobacteria bacterium UBA6911 | reverse complement strand
CACCCCGGATATTTTATCAGGGAATCCTTTTTAAAAAATTTTCATTAAATGTGTTCTGTTTGTGTCAATGTAAAATATTTCGATTACAATACCTTTGAATGGTCTTTAAAAGTCATTAGAGGTGTGTGATGAAACCTGTCAAGGATGTTTTGCAAGAGAAAGGAAACGATATCTGGTCCATCGATCCGGAAGCGTCGGTGTTCGAAGCAATCGACCTCATGGCCCAGAAGGAAGTGGGAGCTCTGCTGGTGATTAAGAATGATAACCTGATCGGCATCATCTCCGAACGGGACTATACCCGGAAAGTCATTCTAAAAGGACGGGAGTCCAAGAAAACCAAGATCAAGTCTATCATGACGTCTCCTGTGATCTGTACCGACGCTGATCAGGATGTCAGGCGGTGTATGGCGATGATGACATCGAAAAGCATCCGCCATCTCCCGGTGCTTGCCGATAACCGGCTGGTTGGCGTTGTATCGTTAGGAGATTTGGTCAAGGTGATTATTGCCGAGCAGGATTCTAAAATACAGGGCTTTGAAAGCTATTTTCGCTACCGTTCCGACCTTTTGTAGAAGATATCAGGAACGAACCCATCGGGAATGTCGAAGCGCCGGGGGCCATGCCGTTTAGAAGGGATTCGTAGTGCCTTGGGCGAATATTAAGGGCTTTTCCCCGATACCAAGCAATGTAAGTTGATGCTGTCTCTGCGGAAATCATATTCAGGGTTCTGTCAGACCTTCAGAAACCTGCGCCGGTTCACCCCGGAAATCCGTGCAAGTAATTATTCTTTAACCGCCGCTCTATCCGCAAATCATAAGAACAGGTTTTAATAATATTACTGTGGAACGGCAGGGAGTAAAAAACGGGGACATAATACTAATTTCCTTAATCACGGTTAATATAAAAGTAACTTACGGACAGAAATTGGAATTATGTCCCCTTTTTTATGTTCTGTTACGGTTGATTGTCTCTCATCCTCTCCATTATGATGGCGTCCTGGCAATCCTGAACGATACTTTATTCGGCACTTTTAAATAATTAAGGAGACGTATTATGCGGATGAGCTTTATTGTCGCGGCGGTGGTACTTGTTTTACTCCCCCCTGCCTTTGCACAAAATGCCGATAATAGCCAATGTGACCGAGCCTGCCTGGAGAGTTATATCGACAGATACATGGATGCAATGCTGGAGAACGAGCCGAACCTCGATCTTTTTGCAAGGGACTGTAAATTTACGGAAAACGGCGTACGCTTGCCGTTGGGAAATGAGGGCCTGTGGTTCGGCATGTCCGGCAAGGGGAGCTACAAGTTTTACGTTCCCGATGTGGAGACGCAGCAGATCGCTTTTCTCGGCACCGCCCGGGAAGGGGCTGCCAACAAGCAGGGAGAAGCTCCCCTTGTGGCTGTCGCCATCCGGCTGAAAATTGCGGATGGCCGGATTACGGAAGCTGAGCAGATTGTCCTTCGTCCCGACAGCGATACGATGGGCATGACCGGGCAGTTCTCTACAGGAGCGATGGTTGAGAAGTTGGGTGCCCCGCATGCCGTCTATCGGGAAGCGATCCCGGTGGACGAACGGGCATCCCGCGAGGATCTGATCAAGACTGCAAACTATTACTTTTCGGGATTGCAGAAGAACGATCACGGCAAAGGCTATTATCCGTTTACCGACGACTGCCATCGTGTCGAGAACGGCATGCCGGCCACGAATGTTCCGGTTCCTGACGGACAGACAAGGCCGGATCCGAAAACGGCGACCGGGTATTCCTCTCATTGGGGCTGCAGGGAACAGTTTGAAGCCGGGCTTATGGGCTTTATATCGCGTGTCCGGGACCGTCGATTCGTAGCCGTGGATCGCGAGCGCGGGATTGCCTTCGCATTCGGTTTCTTCGACCATGACTCGCTGAACTGGACCTGGCAGCTCGCTGAGCTTTTCAAGATAGAAAAAGGCAATATCCGAAGGATTGAGGCCATCTTTCACCGATGCCCTTACGGGATGAACTCCGGATGGAGCACTTACGAGCAGGGAATTTCGGACCGGATACAGAGCATTCGTTAGTACCGCATTCAGCGGCACCTGTATTGCACGGTGTGTTCAAACAGACAAGAGGGAGATAATGGAATGAGAATGAAACACTTGGGCATTGCGTTGGTATTAATATCGTTATTAGTCGCTCCAGGGCTTCTGCAGGCAGCTCAAACCTGCGACCGGCAGTGCCTGGTCGACTTGATGAAAGACTACCTGGCGGCCCTGGTTGCGCACGATCCGTCGGCAGTACCCTTCGATCAATACGTAAAATTCACGGAAAATACCTCTGAAATTCCAGTAGGATACGGATTATGGGAAACTGCTTCCGGCGGACCTTCCGAATTTCAGGTTTACGCTGCAGATCCCGTGAATCAGCAGGTAGTCGCTCTGGTAATGATGAAGGAAAACAATAATCAGGATATTCTTCTCGGAGTTCGACTGGCTCTTAAGCGCGGAAAAATCGCAGAAGCCGAGCATCATGTAGTTCCAAGGAATGAAATACATTTAGAGAACTTAATAAAACCCCGGCCCGGGCTTGTAGAAGACATATCGCCTCAAGACAGGACGCCAAGGGATCGGATGCTGGACATCGGACTTTCCTACTACGATGCCCTTACCGGTGAGGATGGCACTCTGGCTCCCTTTGCCCTGGAATGCCAGCGACGTGAAAACGGAGGGATTTCAGTTGGGGGGAAGAAGGAAGCCCCGGAATCAACGGAAGCCCCGGAAGCAAAGCGGGATTTTGCCCCACCGGAAGTGGGAGACCCGGAGATGATGAAACTGGCCAAAGCTCTTTCGCTTGTACCCAATACATGTGAAGGGCAGATCACCGCGGGGGTATGGGGCTACATCTCTGAAATCAGAAATCGACGGCTGCCGGTAATAGATGAACAGAAAGGGCTGGCAGTAGGTTTTTCCAATTTCTATCATGATAGCAAGCTTAAAACCATGAAGCTCAAAGTAAGTTCAGGAGAGATGAGCGTACCGGCCTGGCAGGGGAACTTTAATATGCCCGCCATTCACTTTTTTAAAATCAAAAAAGGAAAGATCTACGATATCGAGGCGACCGGCCTGGTCCTGCCCTACGGAACCAGGACCGGCTGGGAATAGAAGATCCTTCAGGACGAGGATGCACAAATGAAAGCTTATCAATTATTTAATTTAGGGAGAAACCAAATGCGAAAATGGATGGGAATGTTATTAGGCGCACTTGCAGTTTTGTCACTGGTAATGATTGTATCCTGCACGCCGGTCGAAACCGGCACCAGCTATGGTGAAGACCGTGCCCAGATCGAAGACCTCCAGGCCCGTTATATGTTTGCCCTGGATTTCGGCGACCTCGATACCTATGTAAACACATTCACAGAGGATGGCATCCTGGATATCATAGGCTGGCAGGTCCAGGGACGGGATGCAATCAAGAAAGCCCTCCAAAGGAGTCCTGAAGGCGAATCTGAAGAGGGTGAGGCGCCGGCACCGAAAGTGGATGAGGGACCATATCCTGCCACGGGACGCCACAACATCACCAACATAGTACTGAAAATCGACGGGGACAAGGCGACCGGAAGGGCCTACTGGTTCCACTACGGGAACACCAATCCCGAGCGGAGCGCGCAACTCGACTCATACGGCTACTATGAGGATGAGATGGTCAAGGTGAACGGTCAGTGGCTGTTCAGCAAACGCGTTATCTACAACGAACAGATGAAGGAATGGATCGGTTCTTCTGAAAATCCGGCCTGGTAGGCGATGTTTGGTTGCAGTCCGCCTGAACTCATGTTCCTGTAAAAACCGCCAAACCGAGTCGGAAACCAGGTGGGAATCAGAATAATGGATTCTCTTAGGGACAGGTATTTTTTCAGCCTTCCAGGGGTACAGGCTCCTGGAAGGCATCCCCTATAGGTCTGTCGGGCTTGAGTGCATTTTTGTATCTCTTCCATATGCACGGTTTTAATCTCCATCCATGGCCGGACATGCTCAGAATAGAAATATTTTATCAATCAGTTTCCGTTGCCAAATTAAAAACGTCGGATTTCTTAAGACAAATAATGTTTGGAATATAAGGAGTACGCACGCAAGCGAAGCTTGCGCGCTTGCATGCCGTCTCAGGCTGATATTCATATTAAAAGTCAACAGCAAGCTGCCTCACTCCAAGGACGTCGTTGACATGCTACAATAATAGAAAGTCCGGAGCAAAACAGTGGGATCGCTTATTGGCCAGCATTTCATGTTCATCGGTATAGACAAGGAGAACGGATGATATTTCTCTTACTGCTGATAGCCTTAATCGTGCTGTTGGTCCATTTCCGATCGAATCTAATTGTATGGACAGTCGGTCTGGCCTTATTGCTGGGGCTCTGGTTGTTTATCGGCGAAACAAATACCGGCTTCGGGTGGGGGACCGTCTGCCTTGTATTCCTGGCTGCGGCTGTCGTTCTTAACGTGCCGGGATTACGCCGCACTTTTCTGATAAAGCCTGTATTCCTGTTGTTCCGTCGAATGCTCCCCCCGATTTCGCGGACAGAACGGGAAGCCCTGGAAGCCGGAACGGTGTGGTGGGACGGCGAACTGTTCACCGGGGATCCCGACTGGAACAGGCTGTTTGCATCCCCGAAACCTTTGCTGACCGAAGAAGAGCAGTATTTCCTGGACAATACGGTGGAAGAATTGTGCCGCATGCTGGACAACCATAAAATCGAACAGGAACAGGATCTTTCCCCGGAAGTCTGGCGGTTCATAAGGGAAAAGGGATTTTTCGGAATGATCATCCCAAAAGAGTATGGCGGCCTGGGATTCTCCACCCTGGCTCATTCCCAGGTGGTGGTGAAGGTTGCAAGCCGCAGTATACCGGCCGCAGTAACCGTTATGGTTCCCAATTCTCTCGGTCCCGCAGAACTGCTGCTCCATTACGGGACCGGGGATCAGAAAAAACACTATCTTCCCCGATTGGCAAGGGGAGAAGAAATCCCGTGCCTCGCCCTGACAGGCCCGGAGGCGGGAAGTGACGCAGCTTCCATGCCGGATACCGGCATTGTCTGTCGCGGAACTTTTCAGGGAGAAGAAATTATCGGGATCAAGCTAAACTGGGAAAAGCGTTACATTACGCTGGGCCCGGTTGCCACGCTGCTTGGCCTGGCTTTCCGCCTGCGCGATCCGGAGCATATTCTGGGGAGCGACGGGGAACCGGGAATCACGATGGCCCTGATCCCTGCAGACACACCCGGCATTACCATAGGCACCCGTCACAATCCCCTGGGCATTCCTTTCCAGAACGGTCCTAACAGAGGGAAAGATGTATTCATTCCCCTCGAATGGATTGTCGGCGGCAGGGACGGGATCGGCCGGGGATGGCAGATGCTCATGGAAAGCCTCGCAGCGGGTCGATCCGTTTCCATGCCGGCCCTCAGTACCGGAGTCGGAAAATTCCTGCTGCGCGTCGTCGGGGCGTACGCCGGAGTGCGCCGGCAGTTTCGCATGCCTATCGGTCGTTTTGAAGGGATCGAGGAAGTTCTGGCGCGAATCGCCGCCAATATTTACCGCATGGATGCGGCACGCACCTTGACCTGCAGTGCGGTCGATCTTGGAGAACGCCCGTCGGTTGTATCCGCAATCATTAAATACTACTGCACGGAACAGATGCGGAAAGCGGTGAATGACGGGATGGATGTGGTGGGCGGCAGCGGCATCTGCCTGGGACCGCGCAACATGCTCGGCGGCATATACAAGGCCGCGCCGATTGGAATCACGGTGGAGGGAGCCAATATCCTGACGCGCTCCATGATTATTTTCGGACAGGGAGCGATCCGCTGTCATCCCTTCCTTTTGCAGGAAATGCAGGCGGTGTCGAACCCGGATGCCGGTCTGGGCCTGAAGGAGTTTGACCGGCTCCTGAGAAGCCATACGTCTTTTGTTCTCCGCAATGCGCTGCATACTTTCATTTTCAGTCTCACGGGTGGGCGTCTGGCAAATGCACCGGCTCTGTCGACGCGCCGTTACTTTCAGACGACTCGACGGCTTTCGGCGGCTTTCGCCCTGACAACGGACGTTGTCCTGTTGACGCTTGGGGGGGGACTTAAAAGGAGGGAAAGGATATCGGCCCGTCTGGCGGATATTTTGGTTCACCTTTACCTGGTTTCCGCACTTCTCAAGCAGTTCCGAGACCGTGGGTCCCCTCCGGACGAATGGCCGCTTCTACAGTGGGGAGTTGAGGAGAGCCTGCATTCGATCCAGGAGAGTTTCCGGGAGCTTTTCCATAACCTGCCCAACCGCCCGGCTGCATGGCTGCTCCGGGTGATGGTGTTTCCGCTTGGTTTTCCCTTTTCCCGTCCGGGAGATCGCCTCGGCGGAAGCATCGCCCGAGCCGCGATGCGACCGTCTCAACTTCGGGACCGTTTGTCGGACGGGGCGTTCATCCCCTCTGGTATATCCGATCCACAGCGCCGGCTGGAGGATGCTCTGAAAAAAGTTACGGAGGCGGAGCCTGTAGAGCAGAAGCTGCGGGATGCGGTTCGGAAAGGCCATCTTAGAAAGCAGGGCAGCGGTTCCTACGCGGAAGAGGGAGTGCTCAAGGGTATCATCACCAGGGATGAGGCTGATATCCTGCAGTCGGCTGAGGTTGCCCGCAGGGAAGTAATCCAGGTGGATGATTTTGTAAAGCTGTAAAAAATGGAACCATTGCCGGTAAGGGGATGCTTTGCTTCCCAAGCAGACTCCGGTGAGGCAAAATGGACATTAAGGAATTCACATGGTGCATACAGGCTCGTTCAAATCCGGCCGGTCGGTCTACATCGTAGATGGATGCCGCACCCCGTTCCTGAAAGCGCGGGGAACCCCCGGACCCTTCAGGGCTTCGGATCTGGCCGTGGCCGCGGGAAGAGTTTTGCTGCTGCGGCAACCTTTCAATCCCGATGAACTCGACGAGGTTGTTCTCGGCTGTGTCGTTCCCGGTCCGGATGAGGCCAATATTGCGCGGATTGTATCCTTGCGCCTGGGATGCGGGAAAAAGGTTCCTGCATGGACGGTGCAGCGCAACTGCGCTTCCGGTATGCAGGCGATCGATGCTGCCGCCTGCAACATAGCTAGCGGCCGGTCCGACCTGGTGCTTGCCGGCGGAACGGAGGCAATGAGTCACGCACCCGTGTTCCTAAGCAATGCAATGGTGCACAACCTCGCCGAATGGAGTCGGGCCCGAAGCGGTTGGAAAAAATTTGCCTTGCTGGCAAAACTGCGGCCGGCTCATTTCCGCCCGGTCATCGGTCTTCTTCACGGCCTGACCGATCCTGTCGTCGGGCTTTCCATGGGGCAGACGGCTGAAAACCTGGCCGATCTTTTCCGGATAAGCCGCGAACGCATGGA
>DKBB01000346.1:1893-3509 GCA_002451015.1 Acidobacteria bacterium UBA6911 | reverse complement strand
GCCGGACGGAGAGCCGGGATTGAATTATCTCTGCAGCGGGTGGAAGAAGTTCTTCACCCACATCGACCAACCGGTCCAAAGGATCGTACGGAGCCTGGGTGAGCCGGTCGTGAAAGAGGTCCGCACGCGGGCGGCGGAGAACTGGAAACCGGAGAAGCAGCGATGACCGGGACTGCGGCTGCTCCGGCAAAGGCCGTCGCTGCCCACCCCCTCCCCCCGAAAGGCGGAAAAACCGAATATCCTGGTAATCATGGCGGATGAGGTGGGTATTACCGGCATCAGTGCTTGCGGCCGCGGCTTGGCGGGGTAGCAAACACCCAATATCGACGCATCGCCGATGAGGGAATGCTATTTACTGACCACTACGCAGAGCAGTACCGAAGGGCGATCTGCATTTATAACCGGCCAGCATCCTGTACGTACCGGTTTGACCAAGGTGGGATTCCCCGGATCTCCCATCTGCATTCAGGAAAAGGACCCCACCCTAGCGGAACTGCTCAAGAACCATAGTTACGTCACCGGGCAGGGTTGTCGTAAGCGCGCGTAGCAATAAAATCAGTAATGGAGAATCGAATGAACAACGCAAGGAGGATCTCAATGACGACAAAACGTGTTCTACTCACCAAATTGATTTTCTGCTTTGCCTTTGTCTTCGGTGGTCTAGCGATCGCGCAAGCAGCCGACCCGCTTCCGTCCTGGAATGATGGCAAGGCCAAACTGTCGATCATCGAATTCGTTACCAAGGTGACCAAACAAGGCTCGAGTGACTTTGTGCCTATCGATGAACGCATCGCCACGTTCGACAATGACGGCACGCTCTGGGCCGAGCAGCCTATGTACGTTCAACTGCTGTTCGCGCTCGATCGCGTGAAGAGACTCGCGCCGCAGCATCCCGAGTGGAAGCAGCAAGAGCCGTTCGCCTCGCTGCTCAAGGGCGATACCAAAGCCGCATTAGCGGGCGGCGAACACGCGATACTGGAAATCGTCATGGCCACGCATGCGGGCATGACGACCGAAGAGTTTGAAAAGATAGTCAAAGACTGGCTTGCCACTGCGAGACATCCTACGACCAAACGTCCTTACACCGAGATGGTATATCAGCCGATGCTGGAGCTGCTCGCCTACCTACGTGCTAATGGTTTCAAGACATTCATCGTTTCCGGTGGAGGCATCGAATTCATGCGCCCCTGGACGGAGAAGATTTATGGCGTCCCGCCGGAACAGGTGATCGGAAGCAGCATCAAGGTTAAATATGAGTTACGCGACGGCAAGCCAGTTCTGGTTCGCCTGCCCGAGCTCGACTTTTTCGACGACAAGGAAGGCAAGCCGGTGGCGATTCACCAACAGATCGGCCAACGCCCCATTGCCGCGTTCGGCAATTCCGACGGCGACCTGCAGATGCTGCAATGGACCGCGGCAGGAAAAGGTCTGCGATTCGCCCTCTATGTTCACCACACCGATGCCGGGCGCGAATGGGCTTACGACCGCAAGTCCAGCATTGGCCGTCTCGACAAAGGACTCGATGAAGCACAGAAGAAAGGCTGGACGGTTGTGGACATGAAGAAGGATTGGAAGGTCATCTACCCGATCGAGAACAGGTAGGAATTGATGCAATC
>DKBB01000346.1:0-1882 GCA_002451015.1 Acidobacteria bacterium UBA6911 | reverse complement strand
TCGACACCCGCATCGGTAAGCCGGAATTCACCCATTCGTATGCTGACGGCTGCCCGACCGATGCCACAGGTGAGAAGCCATACAATGAGCCCGGTTTCCCGCGGGCCGGACAGGCTCACCTCTGGTCCATTCCGCTGGCCAGCATGGCGCAGTGGCAATATGCGCACGTGCACGCCGCGTCGGGTCAGACCTTCGAGGTCCTGTTCGAGAGAAAACACGGAGAGCCGAAAGGAGGACNNGCTGCGATGACCACTGCGGCGGTCGCCCCGGCAAAGGCAGTTGCGGCGCCGAAACAGGCGGCGAAACCGAACATCATCGTCATCTGGGGCGACGACATCGGCTGGTCCAACATCAGCGCATACAACCACGGCATGATGGGCTACAAAACGCCCAATATCGACCGCCTCGCCAAGGAAGGCGCATTGTTCACCGACTTTTACGCCCAGCAGAGCTGTACCGCGGGACGTTCGTCCTTCATCCTTGGCGAGCATCCCTTTCGAACCGGTCTGCTGACCATCGGCATGCCCGGTTCACCCCATGGCATTCCGGACTGGGCGCCGACCATTGCCGATCTGCTCAAGGACCCGGGCTACATCAGCGGCCAGTTCGGGAAGAACCACCTGGGNNCGGCAATCTCTACCACCTGAATGCCGAAGAAGAACCGGAGACCTACTACTACCCGAAGGACAAGGAATTCAGAAAGAAATTCGGTCCACGCGGCGTGCTGCACAGCTGGGCGGACGGCAAGGGTAAACAGAGGATCGAGGATACCGGGCCGTTGACCCGCAAACGCATGGAAACGGTCGACCGGGAGTTTCATGACGCAGCCATGAAATTCATCGATAAGGCGCACAAAGAGCAGAAACCGTTCTTTGTCTGGTATAACGCCACCCGCATGCACGTCTGGACCCGGCTCAAGAAAGAGTCGCAGGGTCGCACCGGCATCGGACTCTACCCCGACGGCATGGTCGAGCACGACGATATGGTGGGAGAAGTGTTGAAGAAACTCGACGACCTTGGCATCGCCGACAACACGATCGTCATCTATAGTACTGATAACGGGGCTGAAACCTTCACCTGGCCGGATGGCGGCATCACCCCGTTCTTTGGAGAAAAGGGCACGACCTGGGAGGGAGGCATGCGCGTGCCCTGTGTCGTCCGCTGGCCCGGAACCATCAAGCCCGGCACGATTTACAACGAGATCATGTCGCAGGAAGACTGGATGCCGACCCTTTTGGCCGCCGCTGGCGTGCCCGACGTGAAAGAGAAGCTGCAGAAAGGCTACAATGCCAACGGGAAGACCTTCAAAGTGCACCTGGATGGATACAACTTCCTGCCGTTCTTCCAGGGAACAACGAAAGAAAGCCCGCGCAAAGAGATCGTCTATTTTGACCAGGGCGGCAATCTGAACGCTGTCCGCTATGAAGACTGGAAGATCAGTTTCGCGATGACAAACGGCAACATTGCCACCGGCGTGCGGGAGATCACCGGCTGGCCGATGATCGTCAATTTGCGGGCCGATCCCTACGAAAAGGGGCCCCATGAGGCGGACATGGGCTATCTGCGCTGGTATGCAGATAATATGTGGCTGTTTGTTCCGGTGCAGGGGGTGATCAAGGAATTCCTGGGAAGCATTGATGATTACCCGTTCCAGACGGGTGCGAGCCTGAATGCGGCCGGTATCAACTACAATACCCTGAGAGCGGCGGAGATCATGAGCCGCATCGAAAAGATGGAGGGCTTTGCGCTGCCCGGGAACTAATGAGTAAATCAGGATCAGCCGGAAACAGGCAGTGTGTATGCGTGCTGCCTGTTTCCGGCCATGCATTGCGGGGCGTGTTCTTTCGAACTGTATTGGAGAGAGATCCACAAGGAAATACTC
>DKBB01000281.1 GCA_002451015.1 Acidobacteria bacterium UBA6911 | reverse complement strand
GAGGAGTGCCAGGAGAGAGGGATGACGTTTGCCGTTCCCCTCAAGGTGACCGTGCGTCTTGTTGTCTGGGACAAGGACGACGAGACCGAAGGAAAAAGCATTCGGGATATCAAGGAGCAGGAAGTTTATTTCGGCGATATACCGCTGATGACGGAAAACGGAACGTTCATCGTTAACGGAACAGAACGCGTAATTGTCAGCCAGTTGCACCGGTCGCCCGGAGTGTTTTTCGAGTCCAATGCAGGGCGTACTTTTATTCTTGCAAAAATTATTCCCTACCGCGGGTCCTGGGTTGAATTTGAGTTCGACCAGAAAAACATCCTCTATGTCCGTATCGACCGCAAGCGGAAGTTCCTCGCTTCGACGTTCCTACGTGCATTAGGACTCAGCAGCGATGTGGATATTCTCCGGCAGTTTTACAACCCGGTCACGATACGCTGGGAGGGAAAAGACCTCTACCGAACCCTGGGAAGAGATTTGATCGGCTCAAGAGCGATCGAAGACATCAAGGATCCCAAGGGAAAGAAAGTAATTTGCCCGAAAGGGAAGAAAATCGTAGAAGGGCTTTATAACCAGCTCATAAAAGCCGGAGTTAAAGAGACGAAATCGGAGATTGACACCCTGGAAGGCGCACTTTCCATCGATGAGGTGATCAATCTTGAGACCGGGGAAATACTGATTGAATCCAATTCGGAAGTCACCTCGGGAACAATCACGGTGTTGAGCGAATCGGGAATGAATTCCATCGAGGTCTTCTACCCGGATCGGGAGAATACCGGCACCATCATTTCCCAGACGCTCAATAAGGACAATATCAAATCACAGTCGGAAGCGTTGATCGAGATTTATCGAAAACAACGGCCGGGCGACCCGCCGACTCTTGAAACCGCGACCGCGCTTTTCGAAGGGATGTTCTACGATCCCCGAAAATACGATTTCTCCAAAGTTGGACGGTTGAAGTTCAACATTAAGCTTGGCCTGAATACACCCCTGGAACAGCGGACATTAACCGCTGAGGATTTCTATGCCGTTATCAAATATGCGCTAAAGCTTGTAAAGAATATCGGGACCGTAGACGACATCGATCACCTTGGAAACCGCAGGGTGCGGGCGGTGGGAGAATTGCTCGAAAACCAGTTCCGCATCGGCTTGGTTCGAATGGAACGGGCAATAAAAGAAAAAATGTCGGTCCACCAGGAAATGACAACGGCCATGCCGCACGATCTAATCAACGCAAAGCCGGTCATGGCGTCCATCAGGGAATTTTTTGGAAGCAGCCAGTTGTCCCAGTTCATGGACCAGACCAATCCCCTTTCCGAGATCACCCATAAACGGCGACTTTCGGCGCTGGGTCCCGGCGGTTTGAGCCGGGAACGCGCCGGTTTTGAAGTTCGCGACGTACATCCCACGCACTACGGACGTATCTGCCCGATTGAAACCCCTGAAGGGCCGAATATCGGGCTGATTTCATCGTTGAGCTGCTACGCGCGGATCAACGATTACGGTTTTATCGAATCGCCCTATCGTAAAGTGAAGGAAGGGCGTGTGCTGGAATATGTAACCGTTATTCAGCCGGGGGATACGCACTTCAAGGTGGGACAGCGGATCGAAAAGGACGAGTTAGAAAAGGAAAACCGCCGTTGTGAATCTGCGGGAAAACGCCCGGCTGAATACGATCCGTTCTCCTATTACCAGACGGCATGGGAAGCCGAGGAATATACGATTGCTCAGGCGAACGTGGATTTGAATGAGCGTGGAGAAATGGCGCAGGAAAGGGTCAATGCCCGCAAAGCCGGCAACTTCGTGCTGGTCCCGCGGGAAGATGTCGATTATATCGACGTTTCTCCGAAGCAGCTGGTAAGCGTTGCCGCCAGCCTGATTCCCTTCCTGGAGCATGACGACGCCAACCGTGCTCTTATGGGATCGAACATGCAGCGCCAAGCTGTCCCCCTGCTTCGCGCTGAAGCGCCCTATATCGGCACGGGCATGGAGTACCTCACCGCAAAAGATTCGGGCGCCGTTGTTATCTGCAAGCGTGCCGGTATCGTCGACAGCGTTGATGCGACCCGTATTATTATTCGGGTGGAAGGAGATAGTGAAAACGGGAGATCCGCAAAGAGGGATGCGGGTGTGGATATTTACACTCTGACCAAATTCAAACGCTCCAACCAGAACACCTGTATTAACCAGACACCGCTTGTGCGGAAAGGCGATGCCGTTATCCGCGGACAGGTCCTTGCAGACGGCCCCTGTACGGACAAAGGGGAACTTGCCCTGGGCCGCAACGTCCTTGTTGCTTTCATGCCCTGGCGGGGCTACAACTTCGAGGATGCGATCCTTGTCAGCGAAAAACTGGTTAAAGAAGACAGTTATACCTCGATCCACATAGAAGAGCTCGAAATCGAAGCCCGCGATACAAAACTGGGGCCGGAAGAGATTACGCGCGACATCCCGAACGTCAGTGATTCCAGTCTGCGCGACCTGGACGAGAGCGGAATCATCCGTATCGGCGCAAAAGTCGGCCCCGGGGATGTGCTTGTCGGCAAGGTAACGCCCAAGGGAGAAACACAACTTTCCCCCGAAGAAAAACTGCTCCGGGCGATATTCGGTGAGAAAGCCGGAGAAGTACGGGACGCTTCCCTGGTGACGCCCCCCGGAATTGAGGGGACGATCGTCGATGTCAAGATTTTTTCGCGTAAAGGAGTGCCCAAGGACGAACGCGCCAAGGCCATCGAGGCAGAGCAGGTAGAAAAAATGGAAAAGGATCTCAATGACGAGATTCGGATTATCAAAGAGGAACGCAATAAGCACCTGGTTGATATTTTCAGCGGTGAAACTCTTCCCGATGACCTTATGAATCGATCCGGCGAAATAGTTCTGAAGAAAAAAACGAAGCTTACCCGGAGCATCCTGCAGGATCTCAGCTCGTCGGAACTGAACAAGATAAAAAACGATTTCAAGTCCGAGAAGGAAGGCAAGGTTTTCGAAAGCATCAAGAACCTGGAAGAGAAGACAGAAAAACAGATCCAGATTCTGAAAAACCTGCATGAAGAGCAGCTCGGCAAGCTCCGCCGTGGAGATGAACTTCCGCCCGGCGTCATTAAAATGGTCAAAGTTTATGTGGCCATGAAGAGAAAATTGTCGGTGGGAGACAAGATGGCCGGCCGCCACGGGAACAAGGGCGTCATCGCCCGGATCCTGCCGGAAGAGGACATGCCGTACATGCCGGACGGCACGGCAGTGGAAATTGTGCTCAATCCGCTCGGAGTCCCGTCCCGAATGAATGTTGGACAGATCCTTGAAACACATCTGGGCTGGGCCGCAAAAGCTTTGGGACTGCATTATGCAACGCCTGTGTTCGATGGCGCGTCAGAATCGGAAATCAAGGAAATGCTCAAGAGGGCCGGTTTGCCGGAGAGCGGTAAAATTGATTTATTTGACGGCATGAGCGGAGAGAAATTCGACCAGAAGGTTACCGTCGGGTATATTTACATACTGAAACTGTCCCACCTTGTGGATGATAAAATTCATGCCCGCAGTATCGGTCCGTATTCGCTCATCACCCAGCAGCCGCTGGGAGGCAAGGCCCAGTTCGGAGGCCAGAGGTTTGGAGAGATGGAAGTATGGGCTCTCGAGGCCTATGGAGCGGCCAACATACTTCAGGAACTGTTGACTGCAAAATCCGATGACATTCAGGGCCGCACAAAGATATATGAAGCTATCGTAAAAGGCGAATCCCAGTTTACGCCGGGTATTCCCGAATCGTTCAACGTGCTCATTCGCGAATTGCAAAGTCTCTGTCTCGATGTGGAGCTTATTCAGAGACAGAAAGCGCAGCGTGAGGAAGTTGAAGCTGAATAGCGACAAAAGAACATCGGAAGACGGAACCGCGGTCCGTTTTCAGAATTCGTAATTCAGCTTGTACAAAAGCGAAACCTCTTGAAGAGGGAGGGGCAATTGAGAAGCTTTAAAGATGTNNAAGGACGGCCTTTTCTGCGCTCGAATTTTCGGTCCCGTAACGGACTGGGAATGCCTGTGCGGCAAATATAAACGCATGAAATACCGCGGCGTTGTCTGCGATAAATGCGGGGTTGAAGTCACCCTCTCCAAGGTTCGGCGTGAAAGGCTGGGTCATATAGAACTGGCCTCTCCCTGCTCTCATGTCTGGTTTTTCAAGGGATTGCCGAGCC
Source organism: Acidobacteria bacterium UBA6911 (assembly GCA_002451015.1). GTDB lineage: Bacteria > Acidobacteriota > UBA6911 > UBA6911 > UBA6911 > UBA6911. The sequence continues at coordinate 346 of DKBB01000281.1, read as the reverse complement.
GGATCGGGCACCTGCTGGATATTACTCTCAGGGACCTGGAACGGGTGCTTTACTTCGAGGCTTATGTGGTTATCGATCCCGGGGAAGCCCCCGTCAAACAGGGGGAGCTTCTCAACGAAGAGAAATTCAGGGCGCTGGTACAGGAGTTCCCGGGCAAATTCAGCGCAATGATGGGAGCGGAAGCCATCAAGGAGCTTTTAAGCCAGGTCGAAATTGAAGAGATCTCGGAAACTCTCCGTGCCGCCATGAAAACGGAAACCTCCCAGCTCAAGAAGATCAAGTATGCCAAGCGGCTGAAGGTGGTGGATGCATTCCGCAAATCGGGTAACAAGCCGGAATGGATGAT
>DKBB01000359.1 GCA_002451015.1 Acidobacteria bacterium UBA6911 | reverse complement strand
ACCAGCTGAGCTACGCCAGCTTTGACAAAGTTTTTAGTCTAGCATGCGCTTATTATCTCTGCAACTAAAAATAATAGAATAACGTAGCCGTATATCAGTTTCAGAAAACCGTTTAAAATCGGGGGGGAATTCCCTTCCGTTTTCCTCAGAAATCTTGAACATTATTCCAAATAATCCATCAAACACAGCTTGCCGACTCCCGAATCTATGAATCTCGGGGGGGGATATTTACCAGATAATCAGGCTGCAGTCAATTGTTCAGGAAAATTTTCATCCCGACGGTATTTGCCTTCAATATTTGCCCGCTTGAGAGCATAAAATTGAAAACTATCAATATTAAGGCGCTGAATAATTTAAGCGAATATCATTCTAATCGGTTTTGAAATAGTAAATCAAATTCACCTATAAATTAAGTACGGATAACGACGGAGAAACCGGGAATCCGGATTCTTAAATCTTCGATCTTTAATTGTTTATCAAGCGATCAACCTACAACAGGCAACCTATTAAATAGGAAAGGATTCCCGGTTCCGGTCCGTGTTTACAGAAAATTCTATGAAGAGGCATCCATAGGCGAATCCCGTCCCAAAATTCTGCACCAGAAAAAAACCATATATGCATGAACTTTCTTGCCGGTTTAACAATTCACTGTATAATAGTGGTTTATGAGAAAGTTACTTCTGCAGATAAAAGAATTATTCACTTTCCCTTTGTCCCATACCCGCTTGCTGTCTGCCAAAGCTTTTTATTATTACCCGACAATTTATTAAACGTGTAGGCCGCTCCGCCTAAACAGTATCAAAAAAAAATGGAGTCATGGGGGACTGATGCTGCAAACCGAGATTATCAAACAAATTGAAGAAATCGTTGGTGAAAAACACGTGCTTACAGACAAGGAAGACCTGGCGACTTACGCTTATGACGGCACTACGACCTGGTCCCATGCGCCGGATGTCGTGGTTCTCCCCAATTCAACCGAGCAGATTTCCCGGGTTATGAAACTGGCGCACACGCATAAAATACCGGTAACGCCGCGCGGGTCGGGCACAAACATCAGCGGAGGCTCGGTCCCCGTAAGGGGCGGAATCGTACTGTGCACCACCAAGATGAACCGGATCCTGGACATTAATAAGGCCAATCTGACGGCCACCGTCGAACCGGGAGTCGTTCTGCATGACTTCAATATCCGTGTGGCCAAGGAGAACCTATTTTATCCTCCGGATCCCCAAAGCTTTCTGAGTTGCACCCTCGGCGGCACCGTGGCGGAAAATTCCGGCGGCCCTTTGTGTATCAAATATGGAGTGACCAAGCAGTATGTCCTGGGGCTGGAGGTTGTGCTGCCGGACGGGTATGTCCTGAATATCGGAGGGACTACGGTAAAAAACCGGACGGGTTACGATCTTCTGCCGCTGTTCACCGGATCCGAAGGAACCTTGGGAATTATTACCAAGATCACCCTGCGCCTAATTCCGAAACCTGCCGCCAGAAAAACCATGATGGCGATTTTTGACGACATGATTCTGGCAGGGGCTGTCGTGTCCGATATCCTGGCGAATGGTATCGTTCCAGCCAAGGTGGAGTTTGTCGATAATTTTGTAATCCGGCGCATCGAAGAGAAGATGAAGCTCGGGCTTCCGGTGGAAGCCAAAACCATGCTTTTGATCGATGTCGACGGCTCCCAAGCCGCGGTTGAAAATGAAGCGGAACAGATCATAAAGCTGCTCAATGCCGGCGGCGCGAAGGTCGCCCGCCTGGCCAAAGATGAAAATGAAGCCAATATGTTCTGGAAAGCACGCAGCGCCGGTTTCGCGGCCATATACAGTGCGGCGAGTACCGTCATTGCTGAAGACGTTACCGTGCCGCGCGACCGCCTGGCCGAATTCATCCAGAAACTCGACAAAATCTCCAGCGAATCGGGCTTTGAAATCGTTCTTATCGGACACGCCGGAGACGGAAACATCCATCCGAGCGTTTTCACAAACAGCCGGGAGAAAGAGGACCTGGACCGGTTGCACAACACGCTGACGGCGATCTTTGAAGCGGCGCTGGAGCTGGGCGGGACGCTTTCCGGAGAGCACGGGATCGGTCTGGAAAAGCAGCGGTTGTTGTCCAAAGCGCTCGATCCGAGAGCGATCGAAATCATGAAGAGCATCAAAGCGGTTCTGGATCCCGATAATATAATGAATCCGGACAAGATTTGGGAACGGGAATGAAAAACGATCCATTGAAAGAAACCAGAAGATTCGAAGAGGAAACGGCACAGTGCATGAAGTGCGGATTCTGCTCCTTTGTGTGTCCCGTTTACCAGGAAGAAAGAATCGAGTCGAGCGTAGCGCGGGGCAAAAACGAGCTCGTCAAGGCGATGATCGCCGGAGAACTGGAGCTCAACAGCGAACTGGCCGACCGCATGTACAAGTGCGCCGCCTGCGGGGCCTGCACCGAAAGCTGCCCTGCCAAGGCTCACATCCCTCGACTTATCGTGGCGGCACGAGCGGATATTGCGCGGACTCAGGGAGTTAAATTCCCTTACGGATTCGTCTACCGCCACCTGCTGCCCAACCGAACGCTCTTCGGCAACCTGCTGAAGGTTTCCTCTTTCTTTCAGTCGGCGTTCATGCCGAAATCGAACGGCGCCATCCGGCACTTGCCGCAATTCATGTCGGGATTGAGCCATGGACGCCAGATACCTTCCATCGCTCGCAAGTTTCTGCGCCAACAGGTGCCCGTCGTGAACAAGCCGGTTGGCGGATCGAAATCTGAATTGAGGATCGGCTACTTCCCCGGTTGCATGAACGAATATGTTACGCCGCACCTCGGCATCAAAACTATCGAATTTCTTACCCGCCGTGCCGTGGAAGTCGTGATGCCCAAAGGACAGCTGTGCTGCGGCGCCCCGGTGTTTCTGGGCGGTGGGGATTTCGAAACCGGAAGGAAAATCGCCGACGCCAATGTGGTTTCGTTTGAAAAATTCGACTACGTTATAACCGATTGCGCTACCTGCTCCACTGCCTTCGAGGAGTACCCCCGCTTCCTGGCCGACACGCCTGAGAGAAAAGAAGCCTATACCCGATTTGCGGGAAAAATCCGGCACGTCTCCCAGTTTATTACTGACGTCCTGGAAATCCCGGCATCAGCGTATCAGACCGCCCCTGCGGTAAAAGGGAAAAAGATCACCTGGCACGATCCGTGTCATCTAAACCGCCATCTCGGTATAACGCAGCAACCCCGGCAGATATTGCAGTCGCTCGACGAGGCCCAGTATATCGAGATGCCGGACGCCACCCGCTGCTGCGGCATGGCCGGGCAGTTCAACCTTCTCTACTACGACCTTTCCCAGAAAATCGCGGAAAAGAAAATCGACAGCATAGAAGCCAGCGGCGCGGATATCGTCGTAACGGCGTGCCCGGGATGCGAGTTCCAGCTTCTGGACAACCTTACACGCCTGGGACGGCGCCAGAAGGTCATGACCCTGATGGAAGTCCTGGAGTAGACTGTTTCGCTTTGTTTTCTCTTTTATCTTTCGCGTTTGCCGCAGTAACAGGAAAGCGTTATAATTGTAATGTAACTTAGATTATTAAATAAGTGGGGGTGAACTGGATTCGACGGGGGTCAAGAGGCTGTAGAGGCATGTCGAGTTGCCCGCGACTCGTAAAAATCGTGGAAATAACTTAATTGCTGACAATGAGTTAGCCTTAGCCGCTTAAGACGGCTACGTTCCGCCGGTCTTGCCTGCGTGATCGGGCCGGGGCGTCACTCAGCAGGCTAGGTTGCGGTTCTCCGTCCCGGGATCTCGACCGAAACTCAGGGGCTAGCGGGTTCGGCGCCCCTGCCGGTCCGAACGCTGCGCCCGCGAAACTCAAACGGATCGGATACACATGTAGTCTCTATTCGCTGAAGTTCTTCGGACGCGGGTTCGATTCCCGCCACCTCCACCAACTATCTGCTTTATTTTCAATGATTTAGCGCTTCTTGGCTGACCCCAAACGGTGGGTCAGTTTGCCGGGCGGACCGACAGGAAAGCACTATTTCTGCTTTCCTTCCAACATGCCCATTTCCAGGCTTGCCATGATAAATGGACCGACTCCCTTGCCATCGTTGGAAACGACCTCTTCCTGATGCACATAGTAGTCATAGGAACCATCCCGGCCATAGCCCAGGCCGGCGGTCCTGCAGATACTGTTCAGATCCAGAGTTCCATCCGCATTTGTGGTAATGAACGTACCCAGAATTCCGCGATACGCTTTCCCCACTGCATTCGAAATGGTCTTTTCCAGATATCCCTTGCGAATGCCTTTAGCGAAAGCGTAGACGAACATACTGGAAGCCGAAGCTTCGAGATAATTGTCGGCCGCTCCGGGTTTATCGAGCACCTGCCACCACACACCCGTGGCTTCATCCTGCACCGATAAAACCGCTTCCGCCAGCCTTTGCAGAATGCCGATCAGATCCCGGCGGCCGGGATGATCGACCGGCACATAATCCAGCGCGTCTACAAGAGCCATGGCATACCAGCCTGTTGCACGTCCCCAGAAAGCCGGGGAGAGGCCCGTTTCAGGATCGGCCCATTCCTGAATCTTCTTTTCATCCCATCCGTGGTAAAGAAGACCCGTATCGGAATCCCGTGCGTGTTTTTCCATCAATACAAATTGCTTCACCACATCGTCGATTGCCTCAGGTTCATCGAAAAGAACACCGTACTCTGAATAGAACGGACTGCCCATATACAAACCGTCCAGCCACATCTGGTGGGGATAGCGTTTTTTATGCCAGAATCCCCCTTCGGATGTTCGGGGATGAAGCGACAACTGTTTTCTCAGGATCTGTGCCGCTTTTCGATACTTTTCTTCTTTCGTTTCCTGATAAAGAAAAAGAAGCGCGCGGCCCTCGTTGATCTGATCGATATTAAATTCTTCCATATCGTAGTAGGCAATGGTTCCATCATCCGCAATCGCCGAATCGACGGTTCCAACTATGTATTGATAGTAGTGGTCGTCTCCGGTCTGACGCCAGGTGCTTTCGAACGCCTTCATCATTACGCCGGTTACATAACTCCAGCCAAAGTAGCTGTCGGGATGCCGGATCATAACCGATTCCGCCATCCGGACGGCATAATCCCCGGGGCCGGTGGTTTTTCCCTTCTGACAGGATGATAGGAAAAGAAGCGGTATCCATACGCACATCAGTAATACGGTCTTTTTATGAATGTGTGTTTGCACTTTCATCAACAGTCTCCTTGGTCAGATAATTCTTCTACGATGGGAACACCTTAATACCAGCTATTTCACTACTTCGACCAGCGCCACGCATGGACGGTTGCCCGGCGTTTGCAGGCGTATCCGCCCGCGGGCTCCCCAATCGCCAAAGCTGCCTTCCCACGGTACCTTTACCATCTCCGGTTCCGACCACTTCAACAGGTCGATATCCAGCTACTGGACCTGCAGCTCGTCTACATAAATCCACGGATCGAGGTCTTTACTCGATTCTACCGATTTTGAGTTTATCACTATTGGA
>DKBB01000034.1 GCA_002451015.1 Acidobacteria bacterium UBA6911 | reverse complement strand
GCAAGTTCCGTAAGGTCACGGGCGTAGCGTTTGAGCGCCTGATATTTCTCCTCCGCATTGGGATCGGTTACCCGCTGGCTGCCGCGTACCGAAACCAGAACTTTCAGAATATCGTTTCTGTTCGCTCCGGATTTCTTGAGAAGTTCCCCGGCGAAGGTGTCCGACTGCGACAAGGCCAGCAGGAGGTGTTCGGACGATATATACTCGTCCCGAAACTGTTCCGACTCTTTCCGGGCTTGCTGGAATACCTTGTCCAGCTTTGGCGAAAGGCTAAGCTGAGCCCCGTTGACCTTCGGTTGCGATGCGAGGTGCCGGTCCAGCTCCGCAAGCACGGAATCGATCGATACTCCAAGTTTTTTCAATATTTCAACAACCGTGCTGTTTCCCTGGGTAATCAGGCCTTCCAGCAGATGTTCGGGTTCGAGCATAGCACTGCCCAGAGCCTCTGCTCGGCTCTGGGCAGCCTGTAGAGCTTCCTGCCCCTTCAGGGTGAATTTGTCTAAGCGCATTATTGTCCTCTAGGCCGGCTCATAACGGATTGGGTTGACATGATTGCTAATCATCCCATATTCCGTTGCCTATTTCCAAATTCCTGAAGCGTATTAATGCACGCTTACAGGAATTTCCCGCGGTTTGACTTCAGGCTTCTGAGGGATGGTTACCTTCAGAATGCCATTTTTGTACTCGGCGTTAATTTTCTCGGAATCTACCGTTTCGGGAAGCCTGAACGATCGGGTGAAGGATCCGTAGCAGCTTTCGACCCTGTGGTATGTGCCTTTTTCGTCTTCACTCTCCATTTTCCGTTCCCCTTTGAGGGTCAGGATGTTTCCTTCGATTTTCAGCTCGATCTCTTTTTCGGTTAATCCCGGCAATTCCGCTCGAAGGACCAGATTCCCGTCCTTCTCCATAATATCGACAGAGGGGGTCCAGTGATGCCGCTCTTCCAATGCCGATCCGAAAAACGGGAAATCATTGAAAAATTCTTCGAATAACCGTGTAGTTGTCGGTACTTCTGTTCTTCTTATTAAAGGAACCAGTTTCATTTTTTTATCCTCCTTTTTTCTAAGTGCAATCTTTATATATGATCTGAGTGTATTAATGTCAAATATTATGAGTATATATTGCTATATTTTAGAAAAAAAACGGATAATATATTGAATCTTAAGGTCTTGGAATTAGGTAGGAGAGTTAAGGAAGTTTATTGAGCAGGGCACAATGTTGAATAATTTCGACTTTTTGGGGAAGGGATCAGTACGTTTCCAGGATGGAGGTTGGAGTGTATTCGGGTAAAGGCGTACCTGGTATATGATTTTTTCCAAATCGTCCGAGGCAGCAAAGTTCATGCCGATGCCCTGCGCCGGTGCCTCCGGGCATCGTCATTTGTGAATTTGAATGCGGCATATCGGGGGCTAAACCTTTTAAGGATTTATGATATAGTTACTATTTTTTCAGGAGATAATCCACCGGTGACACTTGAGATAAAGAATACCCTGAATCTGCCCAAAACCTCCTTCAGCATGAAAGCCAACCTACCGCAACGTGAACCCGAAATGCTGCGGCACTGGGAGGAAATTGACATCTACAGGAAGATCCGGGAAGCGCGTGCGGGATGCCCTCGCTTTGTGCTTCATGACGGCCCGCCCTATGCGAACGGGGCTATTCACATGGGGCACGCACTTAATAAGATTGTTAAGGACATTATCGTTAAATCACGTTCCATGTTCGGATTTGACGCGCCGTATCTGCCAGGATGGGACTGCCACGGACTTCCAATCGAAATCAAGGTGGAAGAAAAAATCGGTTCCAAAAAGAACGAGCTGAGCAAAATTGCGATCCGTCGCGAATGCCGCAAGTATGCTGAGAAAAATATAGAGATTCAGAGGCGGGGTTTCAAACGCCTGGAAGTATTCGGGGAATGGTCCGATCCGTACCTGACCATGAGCAACCAGTATGAGGCTGAAATCGCCCGAGCGCTGGGAAATTTTGTCGAAAAAGGATTGGTATACAAGGGGCAGAAACCGGTTCACTGGTGTTCTTCATGCAGAACCGCTTTGGCGGAAGCGGAGGTGGAGTATGAGGACCACACGAGCCCTTCGGTCTATGTGGCATTCCCGGTAGAATCCGATTTGTCCGATCTTAATCCGGATCTGAAGCAACAGGACTGGGCGGTGGTTATATGGACAACCACCCCTTGGACGCTTCCGGCCAACCTGGGGATTGCCTTTCATCCGGATCATGAATATTCCGCCCTGAGAGTGGGGGAAAAGGGATACATCGTTGCATCGGAACTTGTCAAAGCCGTGACGGAGAAATGCGGGTGGACCGGGATTACGGAAGTAGCGCGTTTTTCCGGAAACCGGCTTGAAGGGAAGCATGCACGACATCCCTTTATTGATCGCGAATCTGTTTTTGTGCTCGGTAGCTACGTGACTCTGGATACAGGGACCGGATGCGTCCACACGGCTCCCGGTCACGGGCACGACGATTATATTACGGGAAAGAACTACGGACTGGATATTTATTGCCCCGTCGGCGACGACGGCCGCTTTATCGACAGCTTAGAACATTTTGGGGGCCTCACTGTATTTGAGGCCAATCCAAGGATTGTGGAACATTTGCGGAATAACGGTTCGCTTCTTCATTTTGAAGACTTCGACCATTCGTACCCGCACTGCTGGCGCTGCCATAATCCGATTATTTTCCGGGCAACCTCCCAGTGGTTCATATCGCTCGACGTTGACGGTTACCGCGAACAGGCGCTGGACGCAATCCGGCAGGTTCGCTGGATTCCCGCCTGGGGCGAAGAACGGATCCGCAATATGGTCCAGGAGCGGCCGGACTGGTGTATTTCACGCCAGCGCGCATGGGGTGTGCCGATTATTGCTTTTTACTGTAAGTCATGCGGTCATGTGCTGATGCGGAAAGATATCATCGATCACGTTGCGTCCATTTTTGAGAAAGAGGGGGCGGATGCGTGGTATACAAGAAAACCGTCCGAATTGTTGCCGCAAGGATCGGTTTGCGAAAAATGCGGCAAGGATGATTTCAAACAAGAGTTTGATATCCTGGATGTCTGGTTCGATTCCGGAAGCAGTCACCTCGCGACATTGGGAAAAAGGGACGATCTCCCCTGGCCTTCCGACCTCTATATTGAGGGAGGAGATCAGTACCGCGGCTGGTTCCAGAGTTCCCTTTTGATCGCTGTCGCGCTGCACGGCAAAGCGCCTTACGGCACGGCAATCACACACGGATGGACACTGGACGAGCAGGGCCGGACAATGTCCAAATCAAAAGGAATCGGAATCGATCCCAATGATCTGGTCAAGGCTCGTGGGGCTGATATAGCGCGTCTTCTGGTCAGTTCCGTGAACTATGTGGAGGATGTGCGGATTTTCGATGAATTGCTCAACCGGTTGGGGGAGGCTTACCGGAAGATCCGCAATACCTGCCGGTTTATGCTCGGCAATCTCTTCAATCAACAGGACCCGGATCATTCCCGGTTCAATCCTGAGACCGATTGTGTGCCTTTCGAACGGATGCTTGAGATCGATCGCTGGGCGCTGGCCAGGAAAGAAGAACTAGTGAAAAAATGTCTCAAGAGCTATGAGGATTACCAGTTCCATCAGGTCTACAGCGCTTTGTATAATTTTTGCATTGTCGACATGTCCTCGTTTTATCTAGATATTTTGAAGGACCGCCTCTATACCCATCCGACGCATTCCCAATCCCGGCGTTCGGCGCAGACGGCGCTGTGGGAAATACTGAGCGCGTTCACACGACTCATTGCACCAATTATGCCGTTTACGGGCGAAGAGATCTACAGTGCGATGTACGAAGGTCTTGCTTCGGAGGATCGAGCGGAGTCGGTTCATGTAACGCTCTTCCCGGAATATCAGGAATCACGGGTTACGGAGCCTTTGATGGCTGAATGGGAAAGGATTCGACAACTGCGCGAATCGGTATTGAAGGCTCTTGAAGAGGTCCGGCAGGCCGGTGCTATCGGCAACTCCCTTGAGGCAAAGGTCCGGATACAGTGCTCCGGAGAGACAGCCACGTTACTGCGACGGCACGAGGATGATTTACGATTCATTTTCATCGTATCTCAGGTTGTTGTTGAAGAGAAGACCGATGTTCAAAACGGCATGAAGGTGGATGTGCTCAAGGCCGACGGGAACAAATGCGAACGCTGCTGGAATTTTTCCGTAAACGTGGGAAGCGATGCCGGGCATACGACCTTGTGCGAAAGATGTGTGCCTGTTGTGCAAGCAATGTAGACAAATAACCGTTCAGGGTTCACCGTTTCCCATCTATGGGGATATACAATAACCAATAGCGTAATCGATAATAAAATGGATAAACGACGAACACGAATTCACTGGAAAGAGCCGGAATGCCCCAGCCCTTGGCTGGGGATGAATGGCGGTTGGGAGTTNNGAAGCTCCGACCTACGGTCGGAGCGCTTCTCTGGAGACTGCTTGTTTCAAGGGCGAACACAAGGTTCGCCCCTACTGACTGCCGACGTCTTTGTTGTCTGCTGGCTACTGGCTACTGGCTACTGGCATCTTTCCCCTCGGCGTATGGTTCGGATGCGGAGACCGCACTGACCGGAATGCAGCGTCGGTATGCTTCCGTCCAGACGATTTCAGGGTCCTTCCGGTTGTCCTACAGCGACCAGAGTATTGAACAGGTGGAATCGGGCGAATTCTGGCTGAAAAAGCCTGCCTTCATGCGATGGGAATACCACCAACCCGAAGAAAAGCTTTTTATTGCCGACGGTGAAGAAACCTTCTTCTACGAACCGCTGGATCGGCATGTGACGGTGCAGTCGTTTACGGCGGACGAATTACTGAGCACACCGCTGAAATTTCTTTTGGGTGCGGACGATATCCAAGAGAGCTTTACCATAGAACCGGGTACAGAATTTGGAATGAAATCCGAAGGGACGCAAGTCGTTCGGTTAATCCCCAAAAACGAAACGGAATACGCCTTCCTGATCCTTGAGATCGACACGCTGTCGTACGATCTGCGACGCCTGGCGATACGGGAGAAGGGAGGAAACACCCTGGAGTACCTTTTTTCCGACTTAAAAACGAATGTTAAAGTCAGCGACAAAAAGTTCCGGTTCAAAATACCTGAAGATGCCGAAGTCCACCGTATGGAAAGTTATGAATAATCCTTAAAACCGGTGTTCGGGCAGCCTTTGATTCCGATTCTCAAATTTTCATTCCGAGATGTGATGGACATTAGTGAATTTGCTGCGGTTGGAAAGGAAATAGCCAGACGGGCGGGGAAATACGCGCTCGATCGGCTGCGTACGGACTTTTCCGTAGAACATAAGGGTGTGATCAACCTGGTTACCGAAGTGGATATCGCAGCGGAAAAGTTGATCGTAAGCCGGATAAGAGAAAAGTTCCCGGATCACTCGATTCTGGCCGAGGAGATGAATAATGAAACACGCGGCGGGACTTGTACCTGGGTGATCGACCCCCTGGACGGCACCACGAATTTCGCCCATGGTTTTCCATTTTTCTCCGTTTCAATCGGTTTGGAGATCGACGGTCTGGTGGTGCTGGGGATAGTATACGATCCTGTCCGCGATGAGCTTTTTGCCGCAGAAAAAGATTCGGGCGCATTCTGCAATGGTGAACGGCTGCATGTATCAGGGGCGGAATCTCTCGATTCCGGACTTCTGGCTACAGGATTCCCCTACGATATCCGGACGAGTGAGCAGAATAATCTGAAAAATTTCTGCGCATTTGCCCTGCGCTGCCAGGGCGTTCGACGGACCGGATCGGCTGCCCTCGATATGTCTTATGTAGCCGCCGGTCGGATCGACGGATTCTGGGAATCCAAACTGAATCCCTGGGATTGCGCAGCCGGGTATCTGCTTGTCTCGGAAGCGGGGGGCCTGGTGACTGACTACAGCGGCAGCCCCGCATCCATTTACAAAGCGGAAGTTGTCGCATCCAACGGCGGGATTCATCAACAAATGCTTGACGTCTTAAAAACAACCTAAGGTCAAAAGTCCAAGGTCGCACGTTCAGCATTGGACTTTTGACGGTTTTTGTTATTGGCGTCCGACCTTTGACCTCAGACTGCATTTAAGATGTGATATTTTTATATAGTGCTGCAAGAAAAGATTAATCTACTGCCCGCCGGTCCGGGAGTCTATATCTTCAGGAACGCCCCTGGAGCGATCCTGTACGTAGGCAAGGCACGTTCCCTGCGCCAGCGTGTGCGGTCCTATTTTCAGGCCGGCCACCTGGTCGATTCCAAGACACAACGCCTGGTAAAAGAAATCAGCGACCTGGAATATATCGTAACCGACAATGAAGTCGAAGCGCTTATTCTGGAATCCAGTCTCGTCAAAAAGAATCAACCCCGCTACAACATACTTCTCAAGGACGATAAGAGTTTTCCGTACTTGAAACTTACGGTCCAGGAACCGTTCCCCCGCATCTTTATAACGCGCCGGATTAAAAAAGACGGCGCCCTTTACTTCGGCCCGTACCTTCCCGCAGCTTACGCGCGACGAACATTAAAGCTGGTCAATAAATATTTCAAGCTGCGAACGTGCAACCTGGAAGTGGACGGTTCTCTTGAGCGTCCCTGTCTCGATTATCAGATGAAACGATGCCTGGGACCGTGCGTGTCCGGTCTTTGCACGAAGGAGAATTACGCCCGTGCTGTCGAGGATGTTCGTCTCCTCCTTTCCGGAAGAACGGACGGGATCATCCATCGGCTGGAAGCTCTTATGAAGGAAGCATCCGAATCGATGCGCTACGAGGCGGCGGCTGTATATCGGGATTGGATTTCCATGGTACGGGATATTTCAGAGAGGCAGAAAATGGCCCTTGAAGGCCAGGATGATTGTGATCTGTTCGGGTATTGCCAGGAGGGAACCCAGCTTGCTCTGGAGGTGTTTGCCATGCGCGGCGGTCGTATGGTCGGAAGGCGTTCGTTTTTTTGGGAGGACCTGATTTCCTTCGATCCCGGGGAATTTTTTTCCCAGGCGCTCGAGCAATATTACCTGCAGGACACTTTCACCCCAAAGGAGATTTATATTCCCGCGGACATAGAACAAGCCGAAGTGTTTGAAGAATGGTTGTCGGCACGGAAGGGAAACCGGGTCCACGTCCGATCGCCGAAAAGGGGGCTCAAGTCGGAGATGCTGGATCTGGTAATGCGCAACGCCCGGAATTCTTTCGATACCCGTTTCCGCATCCTGAAGGTCAAGGGAGCTGCCCTGCTCAAGCCTCTTCAGGAAGCTCTTGGGATTGATGCTCTGCCCCGCCGTATCGAAACTTTTGACATTTCCCATGTGCAGGGAACGGATACCGTGGCCAGCATGGTTCTGTGCGTCGACGGTGAAATGAAACGGAGCGGTTATCGAAAATTCCGGATTGAAAAGATAAAGAGCCCCGATGATTTCGCAGCCATGAGGGAGGTTATACACAGGCATTACGAGAACGTTATGGAACAGGAGGAAGGGAGTTTGCCGGATCTTGTACTTATCGACGGAGGCAAGGGCCAACTGGCTGCTGCGGTCTCAGCCCTGGAGGAACTCGGTCTTGAAGGCCAGCGGGTCGCCGCTATAGCGAAAAAAGAGGAGTTGATTTTTGTAAAGGGGCGGCAGAACCGGGGAATTGAACTGCCCAAAGATTCACCCGTCCTGCATCTGGTCCAGAGAATGCGGGATGAAGCCCATAGATTCGCGGTAACCTACCATCGGAAACGGAGGGAATTGCGCGACTTCGATACCGAGTTAATGAACGTTCCGGGAATCGGGGAGACTAGAAAAAAGGTTCTTCTGAGGGCATTCGGGAGCTTCAGTCGGGTCAAGGCTGCTTCATTTGAAGAACTCGCTCCCTACGTGGGTCCCAAAACGGCATCAAACATAATCGATTATTTCCGAACAACAGGGGATGATTAAACAAACAGGGACATAATATTTTCCCCGGGAAAAAGTATTATGTGCCCGTTTCTGCCCTTTTCCCGTTTTTAGGCTTGTGAAAACGGTCACAAGACCATGAGAAATTCCGCCCCATAAGGGTAATAAATATTAAGTTAAAACTAAATCAACAGGCTGCATCCGTCGATCTGATATTCATGTTTACCCTAATCTTATTTCTTGCATTACAGGTGACGGTATCCGAAGAGATGGCATGCATCGGATCCGTTGTAGATTACACCATGCCAGCAGAGCTTTATATTGCCGGTGTCGAAGAGGAAGGTTCTGGAATACTGGCAACACAAGGCCAGATCGTTTACCTGAACGGTCCCAGAACCGGTCTTCTGAAGGTGGGCGATGTGAATGCCGTGGTTCGTCCCGAAGGAATGATCCGGGATCCTGCGACAGGTAACGAACTCGGGTTTTACTACCGGGACCTGGGATCTGTCCGTGTTGAATCTGTGCAGGACGGTGTGGCAATAGCCCGGATTGTTCAATCATGCTGTGAAATGATCAAAGGGGATCTCGTAATTTCGAGAAATGCAAGACTCGCCCTCGAATCACAGGTGGAACTTTCGAACGATCTGACTCTCGTCCCTTCCGACAGCGTTACCGGATCGATTCTGCTTGGAAAAGAAAACATTCAGGAATTATCGACCGGGCAAATTTGCTTTATAAACCTCGGCTCCCGGGATGGAATAAAAACAGGGGATCGATTTACGGTATTCCGCCACTACCCGCCTTTTGACAAGAGGGAAAAAGGGGTGATGGATGTGCTGAACACTGGAAGAGGCTACATCGATACCAGGCAGGCAGGCCAAGGAAGCATGGAATTCATGCTGTCCGGGCGTACACTTCCCGAAAAGATTCTGGGGGACGTCGTTATAGTGGATGCCGGGGAAAGCATTTCAACCGGAAAGATAATAAACTGTATTTCGGTAATCCATCCTGGGGATTTCGTAGTTAAAAGGTGAGAGGCAGTAAAAGATCCGATTCGGATTTAATACCCCTGCGGGCAACGCCGCTGTGTTCGTACCTGTGCATGTAATAAAGGGCGATTCGGGGTTTAGATCGCACTGTGATCGGAAATAATGGATTTATCTCCCAGGACGCAGCCCGGGCGCAGGCGTACACCTTCCCCGATATGGCATTGCCTTCCGACAATGGCACGTTCAATTCGTGCATGGGGCAGAATGCGTGTCCCGCTCCAGATGACCGAATCTTTGATCAGTGCCCCCTCTTCAATGCGGCAGCCTTCGCCTAAAACGGAGTTTTCGATAGCTACGCCCTTCTTAATGATGCACTTCCCATCCAGTATCGAAAAGGAATCAATGGATACCTGGTGTTTCTCCCAATTATTCGGCGGACATGCTTTCTGGGGGTATCCGGGGAGATTGGTTCTGCCTGAAATAATTCCAAAAGTCGCTTCCAGGTATTTCTGCGGACTCCCGATATCCTGCCAGTAGCCTTTGGAGAGATAGGCGTATACTTTTGCCCCTTCCTGGACCATTGCGGGAAATAGTTCGCGCTCGAGGCTCTGAGGACCCTCGGCTGGAATTCTGTCGAGGACTGAAGGTTCCAGAATATAAATGCCGGCGTTAATCGTATCTCCCGTCACCTCGTCTTCAGCGGGTTTCTCGGTAAAACGTACGACACGGCCCTGCGGATCCGATTCAATCAGGCCGTATCCGGCCGGATTCATGACGCGCGTGGTGGCAATCGTAGCTTCAGCTTTCTTTTCCCGGTGATAGTTAAGTACCTCCAGAAGATCGATATCGGTAAGGACGTCTCCATTCAAAACGATCGTTGTGTCATCTATAAGGTTTCTTGCGGCTTTCAGGGCGCCTGCCGTGCCCAGAGGGAGATCCTCGTGCGTGTAGCGCATCGTAACCCCGAATTGCATGCCATCACCGAAGATATCGGTTATTTTGCGGGGCTGGTAGGAAAGACTGAGGATGATTTCGGTTATTTTCGCGCGTTTTATATGGTCAATCTGGAAAAACAGAAACGGGATATTGGCCAATGGCACGATAGGTTTTGGAGTATTCAGGACCAGAGGCCGCAACCTGGCCCCTTTGCCCCCAGCTAGAATGAATGCTTTGATCAACGGATCCTATCCTCCTGGATATGAGCATTTTATCATAAGAATTTGGGATGCGTTGGGTAAATCGATGAAGTTTTAGACCGGGATTGCCGCAAGGAAGGTATGTCATGGAACCAACCGCAGAAAACCGTTAAGAATTGAACATGGCGTATTATTTCCTGAGACAAATTAATTGGCATAATGATTTATTAATTTATGATAATCTCTTAATCATGAATTTGCCGAATACCCTAACCCTTGCCCGGATTTTCCTGATCCCGATAGTGGTCGCCGTATTGTTGGGTAAAGGAATGCCCAATTGGGTATTTTGGGGGGCAAGCCTGTTTTTAGTGACTGCGCTGACGGATCTTCTCGATGGTTACCTGGCGCGGAGGCGAAAACAGGTTACCACCCTGGGACGGCTGCTGGATCCGATTGCGGATAAACTCCTGATTTCTTCCGCGCTGATATCACTGGTGTGGCTCCAAATGGTGCCGGCATGGATGGTGGTGATTATCGTTGGAAGGGAATTTGCCGTAAGTGGGTTAAGAAGTATCGCGGCACATGAGGGATTCAGCATCAAGGTTTCAACTCTGGGTAAAGGCAAGATGGTTACCCAGGTTGCGGCCGTTGTAGGAATACTTCTTGGCCATAAATACCAAGGATGGGTTCAGGATACTGCGAATGTTCTTCTATGGGCGGTAGTCATTCTTGCGCTGGTTTCCATGATTCAGTATTTCAGGGAATTCTGGGCGAAGCTCGATACCAGTATCAAGTATCGGGAAAAACAACGCTTGAAGGTGCAAAAACGCCGTGAGCGTCTGGTGGCCGAAAGACGTGAACTGGGTCGATTGCGCAAGATGGAACGTATCAGGAAACAGCAGGAAGAATTGGACCCGACCACTCCCGGCTGATGAATCTGAAGGAGCGGCCATGCTCGACGATTCGGATAAAGCCAAACTTCTGAATCTGGCAAGAAGAACCCTGGAGAACCACTTTATCAGTGGATCGATACCCGATTTTCAAACCGATTGCCCCGAATTGCTGGAGAGGAAAGGCGCCTTTGTGTCACTCCACAGGGGAGGGGACCTCCGGGGTTGTATCGGGCAACTGGAACCCGATCGCGAACTTTATAAGGTTGTGCAGCATTGTACCTTAAGCGCGGCTTTTTCCGATCCCCGGTTTCCGCCCCTGCAACAAAAAGAAATAGATGGCCTGGATATAGAAATTTCCATTCTCACACCTTTCCGCCGTATGGAAAGAATTGAAGAAATAAACGTTGGGAAGCAGGGTCTTTATATTGTCCAGAGCCATTTCAGGGGATTGCTGTTGCCGCAGGTGGCCGAACAGTACCGGTGGGATCGGATAGCTTTTCTGGAACAGACCTGTCGTAAAGCCGGATTAAATGAATCCGCCTGGAAGGATCCTGAAACGATCATCTACACTTTTGAAGCTGAAGTCTTCTCGGATCCGAAGAGTTCCGCCTAAGATACTTCCCGCTTTTGTTCGTCTGTGTTTTTTCAAGCATATCATTTCGGGGATGCTAATTCTTCATACGAGGCGGTGCTATGCATCCCATAAAACCTAATAGCCTGTTATGGCCTCACTCCCTGCTTCATGATATATGTAAGGCATGAAGCTCAGCGGATTTCCCCTAATGCGTATCGGCAGGACCAAGATTGTCGTCGATTACTCGTGGATCATTCTGTTTTTCGTGATTCTAATTATTACGAAGAGTTTCTTTACGCAGTCTTATCCGGATAACACGGCACTGTTTTACTGGACGATGGGGAGTATCTCATCCGTATTGATTTTTCTCTCGGTTCTAGTGCATGAGCTTGCCCATTTCTTTGTTGCGGCAAAGTTCGGAATCAGAACAAATAGCATACGACTGCATATTTTCGGCGGAATCCATCCCGTTGCCCAGGAACCTCAATCGGGACGGCAGGAGTTTGTTATTGCCCTTGCAGGTTGGGCTGCCAACATGGTCCTCGGAGGATTCTCTCTCGGAATTTATTCCTATTTCTGGCTGATGCAGCAGACAACGCCCGTGGCGGGAATTGCAGCATGCCTGTTGATTGCCAACGGTCTTCTGGCAGTGCTGCATATGATCCCCGGATTTCCTCTTGACGGAGGGCGTGTCTTGAGGGCTGTTCTCTGGGACCGCTGGAATGATATGGCGCGCGCTACCCGTGTTGTCAGTCAGATTGGAAACAGTCTGGCGCTTTTTTTCATGATATTCGGAATTCTACAGTTTCTGGTGACTCAAAACCTCTTTGCCGGTTTGATTTTCTTAATAGGGCTGTTTATGAAACAGTCCGCTTTGGGGAATTATCAATCTATCCTGCAGCAAAAGGCTTTGAAGGAGGTTGCGATACGGCAGGTAATGACGGAAAATGTGGTAACGGTGGATTGGCTGGTTTCCATAGAAGAACTAGTGCGGGAGTATATTTATAAGCACCAGTTCAAACATTTCCCGGTTTTTAACCAATCCGAATTGATCGGCATGGTGTCTTTGGGGGAAGTCAAATCTGTTTCCAGAGATTTGTGGACCTTTAAGCAGGTTCGGGACATAATGGTTCCCATAGAAAATATAGTCTGCGCCCGGCCCTCCGATAATGCGTCCGAGGTGCTGACAAAAATGATATCCGAGAATATCGGGCTTATGCCTGTAGTCGAAAAGGGCGACCTGGCGGGCGTTGTGTCACGCAACGATATTATGAACCTCTACAGAATTAAGACGGATCTTGGAACCGCATAAAAAATTGTGCCGGATTCCTTGATATTTTCGATGCAAATCTCAAATTTGCATGTCATTCTACAAAAAAAGTTTTTAAGAAAATGTACCAGGCAGGTGAGGGGTGCTGGTTTGAATTTCTCACAGTGTTTCGCAGCCTCGCCTTCTGCGGGGACAGAACGACGATCTTATCCGCCGCCGGCGCTATATTTCGGAGGTTTCTCTGGGAACTCCAGATCACACGGCTCTAGCCTCTATTCCTCATACGCTTTCCACGGAGGCGGCACAGATGGCCATGTTTACGTGAAAAAGCCGGAATGCCCCAGNNCCCTCTGCATTGCCTCGTTACTAAACCCCTTGAGAAATGCAGGCTTGAGTTTGATCCTGATCTTTTTAGGGAGGTCGTATGATCCGCTCCATTCTTGTCGCTTTGGCTGAAGCTCCGGGGGGCCTTGGCGCTAAAAATTATGCATTCTGGCTGGCTAAAAAAGAGGGCAGCCATGTCCATGCAATCGCCGTCGTGGATATTACGGCGTTTGAGGTTCCTATGATCGGTACGCCGGACGGGTTTATGCCTTCGGTTGTACCTCATTCCTTTAGAGAGAGCCAGTCCCTGATGGATGAAATGAACGCAAGGTGCCGGGAGCGATTGGACCAATTTGCGGAACAATGTGCTTCCCGCAACATCTCCTGTTCTACTGAAACAAAAACCGGCATTCCCGCGGAAGTAATCAGTCAGGGTGCTGTGGCACATGACATTGTCGTTGTTTCGCGTACGGGATATAATCCTACCGCCAATACCCGTGAAACCATCGATTCCCTCGTCGCTCCGTTGATTCGAAACTCTGTCCGTCCCGTTCTTGTTGCAGGCACGGAATTTCAGGAGGAAAACGAGATTCGGAATATTCTTGTGGCGTATGACGGCAGCGCCCATTCGGCTCGCGCATTGTTGATTGCCGCGGAACTCGCCGCCCGGCCGGGCATCAATCTTACCCTCGTGACAGTCGTTCCTTCCGAGGATTCAGGTATGGAAATTCTTGCTCCCGCCGAGGCGTTTCTTGCGCACCATGGAGTGACACCGAGAAAACAGGTCGAGGTCAGTTCAAAGCCCGCAACGGTGATCAGTACACTGGTGGCTTCAGACAACGTCGATCTGTTGATCATGGGGGCTTACGGCCACAGTCCAATTCGCGAGGTTTTATTCGGAAGTACGACAGAACGAATCCTCTCGCATTGTTCCGCGAATGTAATTCTCCAGTCTTGAAATGTTATTCCGCGGACACTTTAAGCCTGGTGCGCCGTAACCGGTATGTCCTTTTACCGCATCTATATACGGACTTGCAAAAGGAACTCGCTAGGAAACTTTAAGGGAAATGTTGGCAGTATGGTCCCCGTGGTCCTTCCGGCTCCTTCCTTTCCTTGAATTCGGACCGAATCCGCACTTGATCAGTTCCCGCGCCAGCTTTTTACGTCCCCGATAAAGGCGGTTGATTACATTTTGGTACGGTTCCGGAGAGAGCTGCTCTGCAATTTCTCCGGCATTAAGTCCCGAAACCAGAAGTTCCATCACACGTCGTATGTCCGGGGGAAGTTCGGCCAGTTTCTTTTCTATGATGGCTCTCAATTCCTTGTTCGATGCCGTGATCTCGGGCGATGCAACGGTCTGCGGCGGGAGGTCCTTTTGCTGCTTGCCGTAGTATTTTTCTTTCAGATATTCATGACGGCGGATTTTGCCATAATAGTTGCCGACCTTATTTCGCAAGATCCCCTGACACCATACTAGGAGCCCTTTTTTCAATTCCTTCCCGGGATTTATGGAAACCATTGTCAGTAATGTGTCCTGTACGATATCCTCAACATCGCTGGCGTTTGAGATCCTGTGGCGGGTGATTCTCTGCAGAGCCGTTCGGACTTCCGCGATTTCTTCATCATCCCATCTTAACCGGTGTCTCGGCAGATATTCCTTATGGGAAGGATTCTCAGCAATAAACAGGAATTGGTATTCAAGATAAAAGGAAGCGGGATTGTACACCTGTAGTTCTCCAATTCAAAAGGTTGTTGAAATGATCCTGCGAAACATGGAACAGGCCATGGTCGCAGGTTCCCTGTTGAATTCGAGAGAACTACTGAGGTAGTAAAAAACTAAGCGAAATTCGCGCGGGATGTCAAGAGCGATTGTGTGGTTAATATACCAATGGCAGCTGATATCTTTTGTATGCTTTCATTTAACCTTGACGGGAAACGGACGAAATGCGGATTTCGTTCACGACCTGTTTCACAGGATGCGCGGCAAGTACGGCTGATTTCCCTGGTTGATTACATGCTCCGTGGATCGACGGGCGCGTAATATCCCGGGCGTGCGGTTATGGAAGCTCCCGGGGCGTTTACCCTGACATCGATTTGGCGATAGGATCCGTCCTTGGCGGTGTTGTTCGAGATGTATCCGATCGTGTATTGATTCCTCAATTCCTCATTTACCTCTTCATAGATGTCGTTCAACTGGCCGAACATGTTAGGGTACAGCACCCGTCCGCCTGTTTTATACGCCAGGTTGCGCAATAAAAGATCCATTTGAGCGAGAGCCTCATGCGGGATGTTGAAATAAGGATATTCCTCCTTTGCCTTTCGATACTGCTGTCGGAGAGCTTCCGTTTTGCTGACGACGTATACGGCTGCTTCCGATCGAACGGCCGCTTCCACGGCTTCTTTATAAGATGTGGAACTTCCGGTGTCGTCGCCGTCGCTCATAATGATGACGGCTTTTTTTTCTTCGGTTCCCCGGAACGCATCGCTGCAGACTGCCCAAACCGTGTCCCACAGCTTTGTCCTGTCTTTGCAGTAAATGGAACCCAGTACGGCATCCATTTTATCGGTCTGCTTTCCCCAATCCATTCTCAGACGGATGTCCGTATTGAACGTGAAAAGGGCAAACTGATCTTCCGGATGCAGATGTTCCACAAATCTCTTGGTTGCGTGCATAATGGTCCCCCAGGCGGGACGGACACTTCCGCTGATATCCAGCACAATTGCAATTCGCGTCGGGAGCCCCTCCTGGGAAAAGAGCATGATTTCCTGCGGAACCCCGTCTTCATAAATACGGAAATCTTCCTGCGGCAGTCCCTTGATAAATCCGCCTTCCGGTTTTTTTACGGTGACCGGCACCGTAACCATATCCACTTTGACGGAAACCTTAAATCCTCCCCGTCTTGTTTCCGGTGTATCGGACGGGTCCTGTTGCGGTCCGCTCCAGAGGCTTGCGGAGGCCAGAATGGAGATTAAAAGTACCAGCCAGAGTTTGTGTCGGATTCTCATAAGTCTTTATCCTGTTTTCCGGCAGGGGATTTTGCGAAACGCTTCTCCAATGCTGCCGGCAGTCTGGAATAAATATCCCCGAATCCCCCGTTGGACATGATGACAATGATGTCGCCCGGGTGGGCTTCCTCGCATACTTTATTAATAATACCTTCGACGGTTCCGGGATTCCAGACGCTGCGGCCCATGGCTCGCAGGTTCTCCTCCAGTTTCTCCAGGTCGAGTCTCTCTCCAGCGGGGACCTTGTCCGGTTTAAACAGCGGTGCAAGGGCGATGCAATCGGCAAAACCGAGTGCGCGGGCTATGTCATGCTGGAAGACGTTTCGCCGGCTGGTTGCCGAGCGGGGTTCGTAAATTGCCCAGAGTCGTTTCGGACGGAGGGCCTCATGCATAGACCGGAGCGTTTCTTCTACGGCGCTGGGGTGATGGGCGAAATCTTCGTATATTCGGATATCGCTTACAGTGGCGCGCAGTTGTAATCTGCGCCGGACGCCCGAAAAGGTTTCCAATCCCCGCAGAATATCTTTCTCGGGGACTTCCATGTGGTTCAGGATTGCGGCGGCAGCCAGGGAATTGCGGATATTATAGCTTCCATAGACGCCGAGACGAACACGTCCGAACGGTTTTCCGCGATAGATAATGTCGAAACGGATTCGGCTGTCCCTGTATTCAATGCTTTCCGGGTTCCAGTCATTCGACGCATTCATGCCGAAAGTTTCCGTCTTTCCCCGGCAGGACCTGCTGATTTCCGCGGCCGCGGGACTGTCCCCCCCGACAGCCAGATAACCTTGTTGGGGGATAAGATGGACGAACCTCCTGAACTGGAGCTTGATCGATTCCAGATCCCGGTAGATATCGGCGTGATCGAACTCTATATTGCCGACAACTGCCATATAGGGAAGGTAGTGGAGGAACTTCGGTCCCTTGTCGAAAAAAGCCGAATCGTATTCATCTCCTTCCACAACGCAAAACGGCCCCCCTCCCAGTCCGTAGCTGGACTGGAAATTTTCCGCAATNNTGTTGTAGTTGTCTTTCCATGCGTTCCTGTAACAACTACAGGGATTTTGTCACGGAGAAAGAAGTGTTTGAGGGATTCGGGAAAGGAAAAATAAGGCATCCTCCGGTTCAGCATATGTTCGATTTCAGGGTTTCCTCGGGACAGTGCGTTGCCGACAATAATGAGATCCGGATTGGCTTGAAGATTTTTAGGATCGTATCCCTGGTATACGGGAATTTCCTTCTTTGCGAGAAATTCGCTCATAGGTGGATAGATGCCTTCGTCGGATCCCGTGACCTTGTAACCTCTCTCTTTCAACATGGCTGCCAGTGAAGCCATGCCGGTGCCGCAAATTCCAAGAAAATGTATTCTGCGAATATCAGGTTTCAGCATAGGGAAGAATGTCTCAGGATCGGCGGTGTTAACCAACCCGCGTTAGCATCTGATGCCGATCGAAAGTGTAAGGTCGAACGTTCGACCTTAC
>DKBB01000345.1 GCA_002451015.1 Acidobacteria bacterium UBA6911 | reverse complement strand
ACATCGCCCGCGACATGCGACGCATCGGCGGGCTCGACAGCCCCCCCGATGATTGTGATCCCTTCAAACGCATCGCTGACCGGAATCGCGCCGAAATCGTCTCCGGATTCCGGCGCGGCGCCCGTCGCCAAAACCAGCAACGGCTCCTCCTCGGACTCTGCCACCTCAACTTCGGCGGCCGTTTGCGGGGGGCCGGTCTTCTCCGCAGAGTCTTCACTCCTGCCGCCGGGATCCAGTGCATCCGTTGCGAGGTTCGGCCGCGGAGATAAGGCAAAACTCCCCCTTGCTTCTCCTTCGGGGATATCGATTTTTATGGCTGGAAGGGCCGGAAGGGGGGTTAGTGCCAGGTACGGCGCCTCATCTTCAGGAGGATGTGGAACGGTACCCGGGGGCGCGGAGGCCAGTTCTTCAATTTTTTCCGGCTCTTTCCCCTGCTCCTCCGTAATTTCCCGCTCAGGCACGGGAAGCGGTGGGGGAGGCGTTACCTTAATCAAATCGGGCAGGTTAACCGAGAGTAAATCCGAGGGCGGCCTGGCTTCTATCGGAGATGTTTCGCTGGGAAGAGGGATCAGTTCCGCTGTATCCCTGCGGGACAGGCTCTCCAGTTTCATTTCAGGTAATTCCATCTCCGGTTCCGGAACGGGTTCTTCATTCTGAACAACAGGGGAGGCAATCTCGGGTAAAACGACCTCCGGCTCCGGACTCGGTATATTCAGAGGCACAGGTTGAAGAACGGTTTCCAGATAGTCCGCCAGTTCGGGAAGATCGTTGTGTGTCCAAAGTTCTGTCTCAGGCAAAACCACTTCCGGCTCCCGGATTTTCTGTATAACCGGTGCTTTTTCTTCCGCCTGCACGAGATTGGGGATCGGCAGCGGGGGCTTTAGAGTCGGCAGGTTCGAAACCTCGGGTTTGAGAACAGTCTGTACTCGGTTGGTCGGGTCCGGAACGTCCGAAAGAATAGGCTGGGGGCTGGGATAGCTCAGTCCTTCAGCGACCGGGGGAGGCGCCTTTCTTTCGGGTGCGGCTTTCGCCACCTTAGCAGGCTGGGGAGCTTGTTTTCCGCCGTCGAGTGAGGGAAGATACATCACCGTCACTGGTTCGCGCAGATTGATAAACACAACATCTTCCGGCATGGGGGGCGAAAACAGGAACAGGCGGAGTGCAGGGAAAAAAAGCAGCACGAAGGCAGTCGTCACATGAATCAGGGTTGAGGCGAGAATTCCGCGGCCGGGAAAATAGGCTCCGCTCAGGTCCGTTGCATAGAAAATGGAATCCGGAACGCTCTCTGAAAAAGCTCCATTGCATTTCTGAATTACAGCTAGATATTGTGCCTGCATCTCACTATCGTTGGTTCGCGGGGCAGATTTTTCGCGCGGACTTTGTCGGAATGAGCTTTTGCCCCTAAAGCCGAATGAATCCGTGTTCTGTTTTCATCAACCCTGCGTATTAATGAAAGCGGTTTTCATACACCTGCGTATGTCCTGAAATAGCCTTTTCCCGCCATCCCAGACCCTCGCATTCACTTTTCCCTTACAAATCCCATAAAAAATCGGGTTATATCTTTTATCGACCAGACGATAGAAAAAATGAGCTTATGTTAAAAATTCTTTTCCTGTCCTGACTCCCCATTGTTCTCATATAAAATTCAATGAGAATTCCATAAGGCTTCTGCTCGGAAGCCAAGGGTAGGATTTGACAGGGAAAGAATTTTAAAAGCAGGCAGTCATTTTGACCGGCGGTTTGGAGATTGGAAACCGGTCGGCTTCATGTGTGTAAAAACTGTTTTGGGGAGTATTTTCCGGCTATCTCTTTATTTATCAATAATTTCTATGGTCCAGATTCCGATCCTGCCCTTTTTCAGGAGCAGGCCAGCAGGGCTCTTTTCACCATTGTTTTGGCGATCTGTATCTTCCACTTGTTTTTATCCCCGGGAAGGGCCCGGGCCGATTCGACCGCCGCGGCACCTGCGGCTTCAGCGCTATCCTCGCGGATCGTTTTTCCCTTTATAGATTCTTCCGCTGCCGTGGCTCGATAAGGCTTGTTGTAGACGGCATTGAGACATATGCGAGCATTTCCGTCGAGAACCGACGCGGCGCAATTGACAATCGGGAAATCGATCGATTTTCGAATGGCGAATTTTATAAATGCGCTTTTCGATCCGGCTGCCGGTTTGGGAAACTGGATTTCGGTGACGATCTCATCGGCATCAAGAACGGTAGAGCCGGGAACCGCCATGTCCCAGAAATTTTCAGCTTCGATCAGCCTCTTGCTGGTCCGGATCTTGGCGTTCAGGGCGACGAGAGCGGGAGCGGTATCGCTCGGGTTTACGGCAAAACATGATTTTACCGCACCGAAGATGGAGTGGTACCGGTTGTCTCCCCGCACGGCGTAACACTGCTTTCCCCCTTTTCGGACGCAGTTAAACCGGTTGTCTGGAAGACGGAAATACCAGCAGCGGGTCATCTGGCAGATATTGCCCGCAAGGGTGCCCATTTCGCGGATATGCGGTGTGGCGGTCCGATGCGCCGCTTCCGCCAGTGCCGTGTATCGGGTCTTTACGAGGTCGTTTTTCGCGATATCTTCCAGCCGGGTCAGTGCTCCGATCCGGAGCATGGACGCATCTTCTTTTATATATTCCAGGTCCGGGATGCTTTTAAGATTTACAACGACTTCAGGATAGTTCGGAAGAATCTCAAACCGCATTGTTCCCAGAAGATCCGTCCCGCCCGAGAGGACCGCGGCGTTTCCTGCCCGTAGAATCGAGGCTGCTTGGTCGACTGTTTTTGCATCGATGTGCGTGAATTTTTTAATTGTTTTCATCGGAGGCTCTCATTTCTATTAAGGCTGTCTCTATTGGGTATTCCTGCCATAATTTAGGTTTTCTTGAGTTCGCGGGCAGCCTGTAACACGGCTGGAGGATGCTGTTGATACGTGGCACACCGGCAGAGATTGCCGCCGAGCGCGTCGCGTGCATCCGCTTCCGTGGGGTCGCTGTTCCGATCCAGCAGCGCCTTGGAAGTGCAAACGAATCCCGGAGTGCAATAACCGCACTGAAAGGCGTTGTTGTCGATATATGCCTGAATTATTGGATGGCCGGATTTTGCAATGCCTTCGGCGGTTTCGATATCGGCGCCGTCACATTCACATGCCAGAGTAAGGCAGGACAGGACAGGGCGTCCGTTCATGATTACGGTGCAGGATCCGCATGCGCCGAGGCCGCCGCACCAGTCCTTGGGAGACGTAAGCCCGATTTCGTCGCGAATCAACTGGCGCAGACTCCAGTTCGGTTCGACCGTAAACCGGTACTTATCGCCATTTACGGTAAATTCGATGGTTGTTGCCGCTTCTGTCTGAATTGTGCTGACGGCGGAACCACCTTCGGATTGAATGCCTGTCGCCTTATCCTGCGCCGATGCTCGGTNNATCTTCCGATTTTTTTTCTTCTGGCATTTTATCGACTCCGTTTCATTCCGGAATTTTACTTCGATGGGATCCCGTATCCAAAGAAATTACAGCACAATGGGTAATTACGACACCAATGGGCGATCTGTTGCGCGGCATGTCGGGAAACCATGTGATTTATTCATAAACGGACAAAACCGATTATTTTAGGCTGCCCGGATATTGTCAAGAATAAACCGTAGGGGCGCCCTTTGTGTTCGCCCCTTATATGAGCCTCATTGACCCTGTGCGACAAGGACCGTAAAATAAAAAGTTTGGCCTTGCTATGTTGAATAAAATAGTAGTGCGCGGCGCGCGCCATCACAATCTGAAGAACCTCGATCTCGAAATTCCACGGCACAAGATTACCGTCATAACAGGACTTTCGGGGTCGGGCAAATCCAGCCTGGCATTCGACACGATCTATGCCGAAGGACAGCGACGCTATATCGAATCGCTGTCGTCCTACGCACGCCAGTTCCTGGAGAGGATGGAAAAGCCGGAAGTGGACAGTGTGGAAGGACTTTCCCCGGCTATCAGCATCGAACAGAAAACCACGAGCAGGAGCCCCCGCTCCACCGTAGGTACCATTACCGAAATTTACGATTACATGCGACTGCTATTCGCATCCGTAGGAAAGCCCCATTGCCACATTTGCGGCAAACCGATTTCACAACAGAGCCTGGAACAGATTGTAGATTTAATTCTGGCATATCCGGAAGGCACCCGGGTGGTTCTGCTGGCTCCCGTTGTTCGTGACAGGAAGGGGGAATTCAAAAAGCTTTTTGAAGACTACATTAAAAAGGGGTATTTAAAAGCGCGTGTCGACGGACGGATGTATGACCTTGAAGGTGAAATCCGTCTGAATAAAAACCGCAATCACACCCTCGAAATTGTTGTCGACAGGCTTCTGATAAAGGAAGGGATCCGACGGCGACTGGAATCTTCCGTAAAAACGGCAATGAAGCTGGCTGAAGGCCTTGTGACGGTTGTAGCCCTGGAACTGGAGGAGAGGCTGTTTTCCGAACGTCAGGCATGCATCGATTGCGGCGTCAGTATCCCGACCCTGGAACCCCGTTCGTTTTCTTTCAATTCCGCACATGGTGCCTGTCCGAAATGCAACGGGATGGGAATCGAGCGGATTGCAAATCCGGAAAACATCATTCAGGATCCCGAACGTTCCGTTTCTTTGCTTGAATTTACATTCCAAAACAACCGGATCGCCAGCTTTCTACGTGAATCCCTTCTGTACGTAGCCCAAAAATCCGGGATCGATCCCGATACACCGTTTAACAAGCTTCCGGCCGATCTCAGAAGAGATTTCTTTTATGGAAACGGCCGAACAGCCTCGCGGGCAGGCAAGTCCCGTAATCGCGCCGGTCGGTTTCAGGGGGTGTGTCGGTGGCTTGAAGATCTCTGCAATGATGAAGGCGATACGCGGTTCCGCGAAGAGTACGAGAAACTTTTTTCGATTCGGGACTGCCCCGATTGCGGCGGTTCCAGGCTTCGTGCGGAGAGCAGAGCGGTGAAGCTTAACGGTCTGGCAATTTCCGATTATGCGCGCCTGACGCTGGAGGATGCCTATCAGGCATTCGGTCGCATCCGACTGACGGAGCGGGAAAACAGGATTGCAGGACAGGTAATGAAGGAAATCAGCGACCGGCTCGCATTTCTGCTCAATGTCGGGGTCGGCTATCTTTCGCTCGACCGTCCCGCTGCATCCCTGTCGGGAGGCGAGGGACAGCGAATACGGCTTGCGACCCAGATCGGATCCAGATTAAGGGGCGTGCTTTACGTGCTGGACGAGCCGTCCATAGGCCTGCATCCCAGGGACAACGGCCGGCTGTTGGACACGCTGGCCGATTTGAGGGATCTGGGCAATACAATCCTGGTTGTCGAACATGATGAAGAGACCATGCGCCGGTCCGACCATATCGTGGATCTCGGCCCCGTGGGAGGTCGGGAAGGAGGGGGGATCGTAGCCTCCGGTTCCATTGCGAAGGTCATGCAATCCCGGGATTCCTACACAGGAAAATACCTGAAAGGAGAGCTTTCCATCGATTGTCCTGCCAGAAGGCGCAAAGAAAACGGCAAGTGCATAACGGTCGTCGGTGCCCGCCAGAATAACCTTAAAAATCTTCGAGTCGAGTTTCCGCTCGGACTGTTTATTTGTGTTACAGGGGTTTCGGGAGCGGGGAAGTCTTCCCTGGTGGATGATATCCTCTATAAAGTGCTGTCGCGGAAACTGCACCGGGCGATGACCGATCCCGGGATTCACGACGAGATACTCGGAATGGAACACCTCGACAAAGTGATCGAAATAGACCAGTCCCCCATCGGCAGAACGCCAAGATCGAACCCTGCCACGTATACCGGGCTTTTCACCCCGATCCGGGAACTGTTCGCCATGCTTCCGGAATCCCGAATCCGCGGGTACAGGCCGGGAAGGTTCAGTTTCAACGTAAAAGGCGGCCGGTGCGAAGACTGCCAGGGAGACGGAATGCGCCGCATAGAAATGAGCTTTCTCCCGGACGTGCATGTCCTCTGTGAAACCTGCCTTGGGAAAAGATACAACCGCGAAACGCTGTCCGTGAAATACAAGGGGTATTCCATTGCGGATCTGCTGGCTATGAATATAAGCGAAGCGTACGAGTTGTTGCAGAATCTTCCACCCATCGCCCAGAAACTTCAGACTTTGAACGAAGTCGGACTCGGATACGTTCATCTCGGCCAGCCGGCAACGACCCTCTCGGGCGGGGAGGCGCAGAGGGTCAAACTTGCGAAGGAACTGAGCCGCCGTGCAACCGGACGCACGCTATATATCCTGGATGAACCTACAACCGGTCTTCATTTTCACGATGTCAAGAAGCTGCTGGAAATCCTGAACAGCCTGGTGGATCGGGGGAATACCGTTATTGTTATTGAGCACAACCTGGACGTCATCAAAATGGCGGACCGGATTATTGATTTAGGGCCCGAGGGAGGGGACCGGGGCGGAAAAATCGTTGCCCGGGGCACTCCGGAACAGGTAGCCCGCATCAAGGGATCTGCGACCGGCAAAGCCCTCCGCCGCATCCTGATCAAAAAAGGCGCTGAAATATAATGAGCCGCGAAGGGGCAATGGGCTCCGGACATTCTAACGCTGAATGTTTAACCTGTGAGAAAATCGGGTAAAAGGCTTGAGATGAAAATTAACGAGATTTTTTACAGCATTCAGGGAGAATCTTCCTTCGCGGGATCGCCCTGCGCCTTTATCCGCCTGGCCGGATGCGATCTTCGCTGCAGTTATTGCGATACGCAATATGCCTTTTCCGATGGTATCGAGATGTCTGTTCCCGAAATTCTGCAGGAGATTGTAGTGTTTCCGACGCGCCTGGCTCTTGTAACCGGAGGGGAGCCGATGCTGCAACCGTCAATTCACGATCTGTTTCACGACCTGCTTGAAAAAGACTATGAGGTGCTCCTTGAAACAGGGGGGCATATATCCCTGAAGGATGTCGATGCGCGCGTGCATAAGATCATGGATTTTAAATGCCCTTCGAGCGGGATGGAAAAACATAACGATTACGACAATATTCGTTATTTAACTTCCGGGGACGAGTTGAAATTTGTGGTTGGCGATCGGGAAGATTTTGACTGGGCCTGTGATACGATCCGGCGATACAAGGAATCTCTTGCCGTGGATCATATCCATTTTTCACCGGTCCATCGAAAGGTGCCGTTTGCGAAACTGGCGGAATGGATTTTGTCCTCCGGACTCCCTGTACGGTTCCAGCTTCAACTGCATAAAATAATCTGGCCCGATATTCACCGTGGGAGGTAATTAAAACAGGGGCAGAATACTTTTTCTGTAGGGAAGGTATGATGTCCCCGGTTTACGACAGGTGACCCATGAAACAATGGGATTTGTTCAATCAGGTCCGCGGGCGGATAAAGGATGAAATTGGAGTCCTCCGGAAACCAAGCTCCTTCAAGGTCGCACTCTGTTATCCCGGTATATACAAAATTGGGATGAGTTCTCTCGGGTTCCAGGCAATATACCGGGAAATCAATCTTCATCCCGGAGTGTCCGCCGAAAGAGCGTTCCTTCCCGACAGTCCCCAAGAATACCGTAGACGCCGCGTTCCGGTTTTTAGCTATGAGACGGAAACGCCGCTGGGGGATTTTCCCGTGGTGGCGTTTTCCATAGCCTACGAGCTGGAATTGACCGGACTGCTGGAAACAATGGATATGTGCGGCATCCCCGTACTTCGGCAGGACAGAACGGACAAGCATCCCCTTGTAATAGCCGGTGGCCCATTGACAAATTCTAATCCTGTTATCCTGGCCCCGTTTGTGGACCTGGTCCTCCTGGGCGAAGGCGAGGAACTGATCCATACCCTGATGGATGCGGTTGCCGGGACGAGCCGGCATGAACTGCTTTCCCGGTTTTCCCGCAAACCGGGATTCTATGCTCCCGGATTCACGACGGGCCTGACCGAAACAGCATGGGTAGAGGATGATCGTCTTCCGGCGTATTCCCAGATTCTTACCAAACAGGCTGTTTGGGCCTCCATGTTCCTTATAGAGCCGGAACGGGGATGTTCCCACGAGTGTGCCTATTGCGTGATGCGACGTTCGACGAACGGGGGCATGCGGCTGGTATCTCCCGAAAAGGTCTTTTCCTTGATTCCTGAATACGCCCGGAGGATCGGATTGGTCGGCGCCGCGGTGACGGATCACCCCAAAGTGGAAGAACTTGTCGAGACAATTGTGGCAAGCGGCCGCCGGATAGGCATATCGAGTTTGCGTGCCGATCGTCTCAATGAAGACCTGTTGCGGTTATTGTGCCGGGGAGGGTATCGGACACTCACAACCGCTTCCGACGGTATTTCGCAAAGGCTGCGCGCACGGATCGGCCGGAAGACGACTGAACGCCATTTAATCCGTGCTGCGGAAATGGTCCGGGACACGGGGATGCAACGCCTGAAACTCTACCAGATGATAGGTTTTCCGGATGAAACGATGGAAGACATTGATGAAGGGATCCGATTTTCACTNNCGGGGCTCCGTTTGAGTCGATTGCCTCGTTGGAAAAGAAATTGTCTGCATTACGCTCAGGTCTGAAGGGGAAGGTGGATGTCCGGCCCAGTTCCGCGCGCTGGGCCTGGGTGGAGTATATGCTGTCCCAGGGTGACGGGAATACAGGCCTCGCGGCAATGGAAGCCTGGAAGAACGGCGGCAGTTTTGCCGCTTGGAAAAAGGCACTCAAAAATCGTTAGTAGGTGCGGCCTATCGGCTTTAAATAATCTTCAATCTTCAATATAATTTGTAATTAGTTATCAGCAGACATAAATTAGTATTTAACATTTATGGATTGCATTGCATTAATGCAACGGACCGCCATAAAATTCGTAAAAAAGTATTTGGAATCTTAAAAATATTTTGGAGGTGATTATAAATGAACGGGAAGCCGGATAAACGCGGACAACGAGGTAAAAAACTCTTTGGCTTCTTCATGGTTTTTATTGTACTTGGCTTGGGCATAGGGATCGGGACTCTCGTCTCGGACCGTGTGGATGCCACGGCTCCCCCGGGCGACAGCCGGTTGCAGATAGCGACGGATGGCAAACCGGTTGTGAGTGAAGGCGTCCTGGCATTGTCCGAAGCGTTTGAAGAAGTCGCAAATCGTCTGAAACCGGTCGTGGTCAACATCAATACCCAGGAGTTGATTACATCCGCACCTCAGATGCCGAGTGATCCTCTCCATGATTTTTATGGTCCTTTTTTCGGACCGGAACCGCCGGTCCGCCATAGCCTGGGATCGGGAGTCATTGTCGATCCCAAGGGCTACATCATTACCAACAACCATGTTGTTGAGGGGGCCACGAAAATCAAGGTCAGTCTGGCGGACGAAAAGGAATATTCGGCCAGTATCATCGGAACGGATCCTATTTCCGATATTGCCGTGATTAAAATCAACAGCGACAAGGAGTTCCCTTCCGCCAGGATCGGCGATTCCAAGGGCATGAAGGTCGGCGACTGGGTGATTGCGATCGGAAGCCCATTCAGCCTGGACCAGACGGTAACGGCGGGTATTGTATCGGCTATTGGCCGGACTTTCAGCGGGAGTTCCGGCCCGTTTCGCGGTGCCTTTTTAAATGACTATCTGCAGACG
>DKBB01000391.1 GCA_002451015.1 Acidobacteria bacterium UBA6911 | reverse complement strand
GGTCGGAGCTTCTTCACTCTGAACTTCTCACGGGGTTTTTCTTGTTGCTTACTTCGTCAGGCTGCTGGTTTTGCAGCTTCACGAACAGCGGGGCGATGCAGAGGAGGGACAATACGGTCCTGTCGCATAACTTGCAAAATACAAACTGGGATTTGATATTATGTGCAACCGCTCAGTATCGGATGAAAGTCTAGTCAAGGTTATCCTTGACGGGGATAAAAATGCCTTCACCCAGCTGCATGATCGTTATAAGTTGCAGATTTACTCAGTAACTTATCGAATCATCCAGAACTACGAAGGAGCACAGGATGCTGCCCAGGAAATTTTTATTAAGCTCTACCAATCCCTGCATCAATGGGACCCTGAGAAATCGAGGTTGTCCACTTGGATTCACAGGTTGGCGGTAAATCATTCCATTGATTGCTGTCGTTTAC
Organism: Acidobacteria bacterium UBA6911; assembly: GCA_002451015.1. Lineage (GTDB taxonomy): Bacteria > Acidobacteriota > UBA6911 > UBA6911 > UBA6911 > UBA6911. The sequence goes on along the minus strand of DKBB01000391.1, from coordinate 5,547 downwards.
GTTTTCGCCGAGCCGAATCCCAACTGATGGAAAATAATGCCGAACAGATTTTTCGATTGCGCCCGACAGGCTCCTATGCCCGTTCCCCTTACAAGGCAATTAAAAACAAGGAAGAACTCAAACTGGTTCGAGATTGCATAGAAAAATTGCCCGATCTGCAGAAGAAAACATTCACAAGACGCTATTTCCAGGAGATGAAACTTGTAGAAATAGCCGAAATGGAATGCCGCAATCTGGGAACCGTAAAAAGTTCCCTGTATCGCGCGACACATACTGTGCGTAAAATCCTTTTACAGTCGAGAGGGTTTTCTTTAAGGAAAATGGAATTGAGGGCATAAGATCCATACGCAGATCAAGGCAAGCCACTAATCCGGCGAATGAATTGACGGTACGGTGAGGAAAATACAAGATAAGGCTGCCGTCATTAGCAAAAGAGTTTTACGAACCGATCCCGGCCGCTGCGGCGGTCAACCATATCAGCCGTAAAAGTTTCAAATCTTCGCGACCTCCCGGTTCATCAACCAGGCAAATCTTCAGGATGTCGCGCCGGGATTTTTTTCCGACCCGTCAACCCCCCGTTTGCTATCATTGCTTCAGACATGCTACACCGGATACACTGCCCTTATATGTGCCCTGACGGGGGGAGTATACGTTTTCCATTTTTTAATCTTTAAGTTCGTTCTATAAATTGGGACTGCCTGTGAGTCTGAAGGTTCAAAGGATTGAAGAAAAAGGCGATCGGAAAGAGCCCGGACGGTTGGATACAAGATTATTGGCTCTCCTGGCGGGGGCCAAGTTTCTTGTTCACGTTCTGGTTAGCAACAGGTACGGTTTTTTCAGAGATGAACTCTACTTCCTTGATTGTGCACGCCACCTCGATTGGGGCTATGTGGATCATGCTCCGCTGATTGCTGTTTATGCAAAAATCAGTCTGCTGCTGGGCGGCTCGCTCCCGGCTCTCCGGCTACTTCCGGCTATTGCCGGGGCTGCTTTGGTTGCCTTGGCAATGCTGATCACACATCAACTTGGCGGCAGGAGATTTGCGCAGGGACTTGCCGGGCTTTGCATAATCGCAGTTCCCATCCACCTCGGCATGCACGGCATTCTTACAATGAACGCATTTGAGCCGCTCTTCTGGATGGGATGCACCTATTTTCTGATCCGAATCGTTCAGGGGGGTAACAGCCGGCTTTGGATATGGTTCGGTGCGCTTGCCGGTTTCGGCCTACAAAACAAGCATTCGACCCTCCTTTTTGGGTTCGCTGTTGCTATGGCGCTTCTTTTAAGCGTGCAACGGCGAGAGTTTCTCAAGCCCTGGATATGGTTCGGCGGACTTATTGCGTTTTTGATCTTTCTGCCGAACATAATCTGGCAAATCCAGCATGGTTTTCCCACAGTGGAGGATCTCAGGAACGTTCAGAGCACGGGCAAAAATGTGGTGCTTGATCCATTGGATTTTATCGGGCAGCAAATTCTTTTGCTGCATCCTTTCCTCTTACCCGTCTGGTTTGTCGGATTGATATCGCTTCTGGCAGGGAATCTCAGGAGAATGCGTGTTCTAGGCTATACATATCTGTTACTGCTGGCTTTGATGGTTATCCTTAAAGCCAAAAACTATTACCTTTCACCCATCTATCCTATGCTCTATGCCGCCGGTGCCGTTGTGATCGAGGGTTGGCTGACTCGTGGTTTCTCCTGGAAGCGTCGGCAATGGCAAAAGACTGTAATCGCATCATATGTCGGGGTTATGGCGGCCGTTGCCATTCCTGCAATGCTTCCATTTTTATCACCGGCAAATCTTCTCGCATACAATAGATTTCTGGGGATCTCCCCTCCAAAGACGGAGGTTAACCATGAAGGCCCGCTGCCCCAGTATTTCGGCGATCAATTCGGCTGGGAACAACTTGTTAAAAAAGTGGCCGATATCTACTGGGCGCTGCCTCCAGAAGAACGGGAGCAAACAGCTATTTTTGCAGGCAATTACGGCGAAGCCGGCGCCATAAACCACTTTGGATCCGCTTACGGACTTCCGGAAGCGATCTGCGCCCATCAAACTTATTACCTGTGGGGGCCTCCAGATTTTAATGGAAATACTTTCATCTGGCTTCAGTGGAAGCGTGAATGGCTGGAACCATTGTTTCAGACGGTGGAGCAGGCAGGGGAGCACTTCCACCCCTGGGGTATGACGGAGGAAAACCGGCCCATTTATCTGGGTCGCGGGTTGCGTGAACCGTTGCCGGAACTCTGGCCCGGCCTGAAGGTTTGGAATTAACCACCGGACAATTTATCATTAAGACAAGAGACATTCGGGATGCATTTAAGTAGGGCATGGTGCGCGATGCCCTGGGGTTTTGATCATGAATCGGGTTGTTAATGATAAAGAACCGCATTTCGGATGAATATAAGATGCTNNTATGGGTACAGTGTTCGAAAATGAAATATTATCCCAACTTGAAAATCGTCGCCAAAGCATCGAAAAAGCAATAGGGATTTCTCCCGATGACCATTATTTGTCTGATTTATTGAAGGAAGTGGATGCGGCTCTCTCCCGCCTTGATTCGGGCGCTTTCGGGATTTGCGAAAAATGTCACGAAGAGATAGAAAGCGAGCGACTTGCAGCGGATCCTTTAATCCGCTTCTGTATCGATCACATGACTCCATCACAACAACGGGCACTGGAACAGGATCTTGAATTAGCGGCCCGTATTCAGTCGGCTCTGCTGCCGCCCAAGGACTTTATTCATGGCAATTGGCGGGCATCCTATCACTTTGAGCCGGCTGGACCGGTAAGTGGGGATTATTGCGACATGATTGCCGGCGATGATGGGAGTCTGTACTTCATGCTCGGGGATGTTTCCGGCAAAGGAGTCGCTGCCGCTATGCTGATGAGCCATCTCCATGCCCTGTTCAGAGCGCTGATCAAGGTGGAAAAGCCACTGGAGCAGATGATGGAGCTTGCCAGCAGGGTTTTTTGCGAAAGCACGCTTGCCAATCAATATGCAACTCTTGTATGCGGCAAAGCGGATTCACTCGGCAATATTGAGTTATGCAATGCAGGCCATCTTCCTTCCATAGTGCTGCAGGGAAGCGGTCACCATTACCTGAATGCCAACGGATTGCCTCTGGGCCTCTTCTGCAGCGAGAAGTTCTCGGTCGACCGGGTAAATCTGAGCAAGGGTGATTTTCTAATTGCCTTGACGGACGGAGTCACGGAGTCACAGGATTCATCCGGCGCGGAACTTGGGATGCAATCATTAATAGAAATAGTGGACCGGCATCCTGTCAAATCAGCATCCGAATTGGTAGGACTGTCTGTAAAAACTGCAGCCGATTATCGTGGCGGGGTTCCACCGGTTGATGACCTTACCCTGCTGGTGCTGGAGCGATCTGTTTGAGAACCGGATCCACGGCAGATCCTCAGTGAAAATGGGATTTAGGGTTCTTGCCGTTGAAAAGGAACTCTATGCTGCGATGATGGGGACATTTTACCCGATCCATTCCGGAGACACGGACACCTGAGGGACACATCCGTATTTACTTCCGCCCTCCCCGTTATCCCTTATAATAACTCAAAGCTTTACAAGGATTTTCCAGACCAAGGGAACTCGGACCCCGGCATCCAGATTATCTGTAAGATCAGGTTGTGGAGCAAGATATTGCCATTCCCAAGTGAAAGTAACCGGTGTTACGGTACCGCATCATCTCGGAGGAGTCTTTTATGAATGCACCTCGTTATTCGCTATGGTTCCTGTTTGCGGTACTGCTGGCCGGGGCGATTGTCGCCGGATCGTTGGTAGCTCAAACCGATGCCAATATTGCCCTGGTGGCCAGGCCTACGACCTCCTATGTCTCAGGAGACACCTCCGCCACCGCTTTAAATGACGGTATCGACCCACAGCGTTCGGAGGATCGTAACCGGGGTTCCTATGGCAACTGGCCGCGTCGGAACACTCAATGGGTTCAATATGATTGGGATACAGCCGTCAGCACCGACAAAATGGATGTGTACTGGTGGGATGATCGTCGAGGTGTTCGCTTGCCGTCGGCAGCGCGTTTGCTCTATTGGAATGGGGGTGAATTTGTTCCGGTGCGGACTGAAGAAACCCTGGAAGTGGCTGGAAACCGGTACAACCGTTTAAACTTCGATGAAGTGACTACCACCAAGCTGCGCCTGGAAATCGACGGCAACGAACAATACTCCACAGGCATTCTGGAATGGAAGGTTTACGACTCCGGTAAATCCCCCGCCTTTCCTCCCAAGGTGGAGGCGGATGTAGACCGCACGGTAGTATCCGGCGGCAAAACCTATCTGGACGGTCTGGTGAAAACCGTATCCGGTGACTGCACAGTGCATTGGAGCAAGGCCTCGGGACCGGGACGGGTAACCTTTGCCGATGCGTCAAAGCTCGACACTACAGCGACCTTCACCGAGCCCGGAGATTACGTTTTGCGACTGGCCGCCAGGCAGGGAGACCTCAGCGACTCGGATACATTGAGCGTACAAGTCATCCAAGGACCGCCCATCGAGAACCTGCGCCCCGTGGACACCATGCCCTATCAGATTAACAGCCCCTTGTGGGACCAACGAGCCAGGGCCATTATTGTCCAGTGGATTCCTCACTGCATCAACAAGATTAACGATCCGGATTTGAAGGAAGGCGGTATCAACAACTTCATCGATGCGGCCAACAAGCTGCAGGGCAAATCAGGCGGGCGCCATCGCGGCTATGTATTCTCCAACGCCTGGGTCTACAACACCATGGAATCAATTTGCGTGGCCTTGATGGTCGATCCCAAAGGCGATGCCGAGATCGTCCAGGCTCAAAAAATGATGAGGGACACCCTTGAGGATTGGATTCCCAAGATCCTTGCCGCCCAGGAAACGGATGGTTATCTGCAAACCGCGTTTACGCTAAGTGATCGGCAGCGTTGGACCGACCGGTATCGGGGCGACCATGAAGGGTATGTGGCCGGTTATTATCTCGAAGCGGCTGTTTCGCACTACATGTTGACCGGCGGCAGGGATCTTCGTCTTTACAATTCTGCGAAAAAACTGGCCGATCTCTGGGAGGCCAACATCGGACCGGTTCCGGGCAAACAGGAATGGTACGACGGCCACCAGGCAATGGAAATGGCCCTCGTGCGTTTCGGCCGCTTCGTCAACACCATCGAAGGGGACGGTAAGGGCGATAAATACATTCAACTGGCCAGGTTCCTTCTGGACTGCCGCAGGGACGGCAGCAAATACGATCAATCCCACGTCCCGGTCATCCGTCAGTACGAAGCGGTGGGCCACGCCGTACGGGCTTCCTACAATTACGCCGCCATGTCGGATGTGGCCATGGAAACGCACGACCTCGATTATCAAAGCGCGGTCATGAGCCTTTTCGACAACATGATCCATCGCAAGTACTATGTCACCGGCGGCATCGGAAGCGGAGAGACCTCCGAGGGTTTTGGTCCGGACTTTTCTCTGCCTCACAACGCTTACAACGAATCCTGCTCCAGCTGCGGCCTGATCTTCTTTCTGCACAAACTCAACATGGC
>DKBB01000070.1 GCA_002451015.1 Acidobacteria bacterium UBA6911 | reverse complement strand
GCTTTAGTGGATTTTTCAAAAGTGAGTGAAGTGGAAGCCGTCATCATTTGCGTTCCGACGCCCCTGAATAAGAATCGCGAACCCGATATCAGCTACATTGTGGAAACCGGCAAGTCCATCGCCCCGTACCTGGCAAAAGGGAGTCTTGTCGTACTCGAATCGACCACGTACCCGGGAACCACGGATGAAGATTTGCGAAAAGTGCTGGAGTCGGGATCCGGAATGAAGGCCGGTGAGGATTTTCATCTTGCGTTCTCGCCGGAAAGGGAAGACCCGGGAAATCCGGACAGCAAGGTTGCACTGATTCCGAAAGTGGTGGGAGGGTTCACGCCCGAATGCCTTAAAAAAGCCACGGAACTATATGCCAAAGCCATCAAGACGATCGTCCCTGTTTCTTCCTGCCGCGCTGCGGAAGCCACGAAATTGCTGGAAAATACCTTCCGGGCAGTCAACATCGCTCTGGTGAATGAACTGAAGATTGTTTATGAAGCGATGGATATCGATGTCTGGGAAGTTATCAATTCGGCAAAGACAAAGCCGTTCGGTTTTATGCCCTTCTATCCCGGCCCCGGCTTGGGTGGCCATTGTATTCCGATCGATCCTTTTTATCTGACCTGGAAAGCCAGGGAGTTTGAACAGCACACACGCTTTATCGAACTTGCCGGCGAGATCAATACTTCCATGCCGAATTATGTTGTCGGACGAGTTATGGAAGCGCTCAACCAGAGGCACAAGTCTCTGAACGGATCCAAGGTTTTGATTATAGGTCTGGCATATAAGCCCGATGTGGACGATGACCGGGAATCCCCCAGCTACGTCCTGATGGATTTACTGAAAAAACGCGGCGCGGATATAAGCTACTATGATCCGTACATTCCCGTGATTCAACCCAGCAGGGAACACAGTCATTGGGCCGGAACGAAATCCGTAGAGTGGAAGAGTGAAGACCTGAAGGAATTCGACCTGGTTCTTATTTCGACCAAACATGCTGCGGTGGATTACGCCGAGTTGGCAAAATACGCGGATTGCATCGTAGATACCCGCAACGCGATGGAGGGAATTGAAACCCGCCCAGGCCAGGTCTCGAGAGCGTAGCTATATTTTCTAAATCATTTCTATTCAATGATATAGATAAATTATAAGTGAAACGACAGAGCCATGACTCTTAGCTTGCATATCCTCATAAATTGAATGATTGGGGAGTCCGGAAGGAGAAATTTTAAGGACAGTCCGCGTCTCCTTTAATCTCTGATCAAGAATCAAATCCATAGATATAACTTATTTATCCAGATACGTTTATATAGGAATGCCTGAGTGGTGTCGTTTGTCAAAGAGGCCTAACGCACATTAAACTCGGACGATTTGAAACTTTACGGTTTTATATATTCATTTCTGCAGCATTTTAGAATTTCCTCTATTAGCAAAGGGCTGGAATTTTACATATCTATCCGCAACTGTAAATCGATTCCTTATAAGAGACGCATTGTCTTCGAGCCGGCAACTGTTCCATCCTGAAAAAAATTAATTTGTTGTAAAAATCATTAATAGTGATTCCTGTCACTGCCCCCGAATCCAGGTTGATCGATACTAAAAGGCATAGATAGCGAGGAATAGACATATGTCGCAAAATATTCGATTTCATCGTTTCATGCTTTTAGGGGTATGTATTTTAATCGGCAGTTGCCTGCCGGCATTTGCCGCAGATGTCTCGCTGGCGTGGGATCCAAGCCCAAGCGAAGGTGTGACCGGATACAGGGTTTATGTCGGTCTCTCTTCGGAAAATTATAACGCCCCGATTGTTATTGGGAATCAGACCTCACATACCGTTACCGGTTTATCAACGGGAACCTATTACTTCGCCGTAACAGCTTTCGACGCTTCCGGGAATGAAAGCGGGTTTTCCAATGAAGTTTCTGCACTAGTGGGTGAATCTCTAACCACCTGTGACCTTAACAATGATTCTGCCGTCAATGTAGTCGACATCCAGGCGATGGTTAATATCATCCTGGGCGCAAGTCCTTTCCAAAATGAATTCGATTTGTATACGGATGGGAAAATCGATGTTCTGGATCTTCAGATCTTAAATAATGTTGTTCTGGGTCTCAGGAGTTGCCCATGACGTTCAATAATTTATATGACATCCTAAAAAGAACCAATCATTTGATACGAGTGAGCGGATATCTGGGCATTACTCTCGTAATTCTGGCGATACTCGGCAACTCCGCTTTAGCGCAGACGGCGAATATTTCCGTAGGATCTGATTCCGGATTTCTGGGAGAGAGCGTCACCGTTTCCGTAGAATTTACACCGGGTCCTGCCGATGTGAGTTCGCTCCAATTTGATCTTATATTCCCACAATCACTTTCGTATGTTTCAAGTACATCGGGGGCCGCCCTGGAGGCTGCGGACAAAAGTTTGTCTTCCAATGCCATTACGGGTGGTGTGCGCTTTGTGATTTTTGGATTGAATTTAAACACTATCGGATCCGGAGTCATTTGCGACGTTCAGCTCAATATTGCCCCCGAGGCTGCGGCGGGCAGCATTCCGGTGGCACTGGAGAATATCACGGCTTCCGACACCAATGCATCCCCTGTTGACATATCGTCGACATCGGGCACCATTACAGTACTGGCCCCAGCCGATACGACGCCGCCGGTAATCAGTTCGGTCACCGCTTCGAGCGTCACCGAAACCGGAGCGACGATAAGCTGGACGACGAACGAGGCGTCGACGAGCCGGGTGGAATACGGAACGACTACAGCCTATGGCAACACGACAACCCTCAATACATCGATGCAGACTTCTCATGTTCAGGTATTGGGCGGATTGACTGCAGGAACGGCATATCACTTTCGGGTGTTATCCATGGACGAGGAAGGCAACCTGGCAGTGTCGGGCGATTACACCTTTAGGACTTCCATTCAGGGCGATACGACGCCGCCTGAAATCGGTTCGGTCCGTGCTTCGGGGATCACGATAAACGGAGCACTGATAAGCTGGACAACGAACGAGGCATCGACGAGCCAGGTGCAATACGGAACGACTACGGATTACGGCAATACAACGGTTCTTAATACTTCGATGCAGACGTCGCACACGCAAACATTGGGTGAGTTGTCGATGGACACCCTGTATCACTACAGGGTCCTCTCCAGTGATGCTGCCGGCAACCAGGCCGTTTCGGATGATTTTACATTCACAACAATGCCTGACACCACACCGCCGACAATCGGATCTGTAATCGTTTCGGGACAGACAGGTGCGGAAGCCACCGTGACATGGATGACTAACGAGCCTTCCGACACACAGATAGAATATGGAACGACAGCGGAGTACGGCAATACAACGGTTCTCAATACCTCCATGCAGAATTCGCATGCTCAGGTTTTAAGCGGGCTGACAAATGGGCAGCTTTACCACTTCAGGGTTCTGTCGAGTGACGAGGCGGGGAACCTGGCTATTTCCGAAGACCGTACCTTTATGGCAATACCCCAGGCATTGACAATGGCCCTGCCTTTGTTTACTTCGGGACAGATCTCCGGGAGCGAAGAACTTTATTTCGGGATGGCGATTACCAATATGGATGCCGCTGCAGCAACAATCGTTTTTACGGCATTCGACGGAGAAGGAAACCGGATTGTTGGAGAAGGCATTACAAATCCCGCAGAATACCGGTTGAATCCCGGTGCGCAACTACCGTTGATCGACGTTCAAATATTCGGGGATAATCTCTCGCAATTCCACTCAAACGGATGGGTGCGGATTGAGGGGACGACCGATTGGATACGCGGCTTTTTCCTGACCTTTGACGGCCAGGGGCGCAGGATGGATGGCGCCGGTTTCGTTGCCGAACGTTTGAACAACTTTGTATTTACGGATATCGAGGCCAACGGCAGAACTCAAGTTATCCTTATCAACAACAATCCCGATAATGCAAACGTAACAATCGACCTGGTCCGGGCTAACGGCGCCGTAAGGGAATCCGTTGAGGATATTATCGGGGCGCATGGGTCGGTGTCAGCGGGAATATACAGAGATCTCTTCAATGGAATGACTCCGGATTCGACGGATTATATCCGGGTTACATCCAGTCAAGGTCTTGAAGCTTTCCTGATGGCCCAGCAGGGCACTGCGGATATTTCCTTTATTCCGGCTCAGGATGCGACTGAAGGAGCGCCAACCGTGTATTCGCCGCAGTATCTGTTCAACAGGAACTACCGAACCAGCCTTTCTGTGGTCAACCTGGACTCCACTGCGGGAAGCGTGCGGTTCCAGCTTTTCAGCGAAGATGGGGTACAGATCGGTAAAACAGAAGAGCTGCTTCTGGAACCGAACGGGAAACTCTATATCGACGATGCGGAATTCTTCATGACGTCTGCTTTAATGGAAGAGCAGGTTGCCAACGTCGTAAGGGATAGCTCGAATCGTATTGCCGGCATAATGTTCGGAGACAGTGAAGAGAGGGAATCCGCATCGGAGGTTTCCTTGATGGATGGATATGTCAAGATTGAAAGCAACGGGATCCGCATTGCCGGCAATGTGATGCTTCGCGACCGTAATCGAGAGACTTTCGTTTCTGCTCTACCCTTGATTTCCGGACTCCAGCAATCGCTGGTTTTCAGCCATGTTGCCTCCAACGATCGGTATTTTACCGAGATCGCGCTTGTCAATCCGGGCGATTCCACCGCGACGGTGGCCCTGAATCTTTATACAGCCGAAGGCGAATTATTGACGGGAACAACACTGTCAATCCCGGCGCAGCAACGTCTGTGCAAGCCCTTGACCGAAATCTTGTCCTCGATTCAGGGTCTGAGACTGACAAATGGGTATATTCGGCTTTCATCGGATGTTCCTGTAGCGGCATACTCCATTTTCGGCGCGAATGATTTGTCGATGCTCTCGGCCATTCCGGGACAGACCGAGGAATGACATAGCCGGATCTGCAGAAACGCACCTGGGAATTCCATAAGTCGTCGGGAGGAAAAGGCGGGAATTTCCCCCGACGACCTACGGCGTTTGATATAATCAGGCTTATACTTAATTTACAATTGGAAACAATCTATTCAATCCTTGCGACGATATTCAGTATTTGCTTATGTCGTCTGCCAGAATCTCGATAAGAACATTAGCCCCTCTTTTATTAAGAGGGTTTGACTCAGAAATCTTTCAAACAGGCACAGTTACAGGGGAAGTAAAAAGGGAGAACATTAATTATGAAGCGGTTACTTTTAGCATGGATCGTAGTAGTGGCGGTCTCCGGTATGGCTGTTGCCCAGGATTTCCCGAGATTCGAAATATACGGCGGATACTCGGCTCAAAGACTGGGTATATCCGACGATGACTTGGATTCGATCACGTCCATTATGGAAGAAGAATTTGAACTGATCTGCCCCGGTTGCGACAGTTCCGTCACCAGCTCCAAATTCCTGAAAAAGGGATTCGAGGGGGCGTTTACCGTTAATGTAAACAGTTACTTCGGTATTGCCGTGGATGTCCGTTACGGGTTTGACGACATCATAACAGGCAGAGTTAGTAACGGTAGTGATTTAGATATCAACGCGAACATTGAATATAAGGACCTGGCGATTCTGGCCGGGCCGCGTTTTGCTTTTCGCACTGAGAGGGTGACACCGTTCGTGCATGCACTGTTCGGGATGGATCGCGGCAAAGTCAAATCTGTACTGGCCGGTACCGAAACGGATTCCTGGGAAAACGAAGAGACAGGTTTGGGAATTGCCGTAGGCGGAGGATTTGACGTGAACCTGGGGAATACGGTGGCTCTTCGCCTGGCTCAGGTGGACTATTATTTAACGCGCTACAATGAAGAAATTATGAATAATATATCCTTTTCGGGCGGCATCGTTTTCCGTTTCGGATGGGTGGATTAATTCCTTTCACCGTTCAGTGTTCCTGTGAAGCGCATGGAACGAAAAACGGGAAGTTTAAGTTATTTCGTGAACGGATGATTTAAAAACGGGCTCGGTCATAATAACCGAGCCCGTTTTATTATTACTTAGAAAATTGCCTGATTTATTGTTCCATCTCGTGCGGTCCTCTATAGTCTTTATCGGTGGCTGTAGCGAAATGGAAGATGGGCCGGTCCACCCGTTTCAGAATCAACGGACAGTGTGAGATGCCTTCCGGAACATAAATGACGCAGCTTTTTATGATAGTGTGCGGTTCGTCTCCTATCCAGAATTCGATTTCTCCGCCGAGATCGGTGGGATCTTCGGGATTAGAGCCGAAAAAAGTCACTACTTCTCCAAAATCGTGCGTATGCCCCTTGTCCACGACAACGACTTCTTTCGACTGGGGCCAGAACCAGGCGCAGTCGACATAGGGCGCTCCATCGAATACGCCGCCATGCAGGCAATACACCCGCGTTCCCAGCGGATCGGGCTCTTTATTCAGATCCGTGACGATGTATTTGCCATATTTGGTTTCAGCCATTTCCCACTCCCCACTATTTCATGGCGCCCGAAAATTCAGAGGGTCCGAGTCAACCATGGAATTATTCCGGCACATTAAATTTATTCTATAAAGACAAGCTATTTAACATCATCGATCCTGCAAAAGCCAGCCTCCATTTCTTCACGAACGGTTTGCTGGTTATATTTTCAGGTACGGTAATACAGCTAAAAGATGCCCTGTTTCAAGGATGCAATCCCCCGTTTGCCTTCTCACCTCCGGCAAGCCACTTTCCGGATTCACTGTGATGGGGATTCGGCATTGTTCGTTTTTCGCCTGAAACTTTACCTTTCATTTCATGGTTCTGTTTTTCGGATAGTCCGCAAATTATAGATCTGTTTGCAGATCACGAAATTTTTGACCGAACCTTTTTAACTGTAATAAAATACCAAAAAGAAATTCAAATAAGTTCCTGGAACGCAACACCACTGGGCAGTGAGTTATCACATCTGCAGTTCTATCCCGATGTGAAATTTTAAATGCCCGCTTCATTGACAAAAAGGACAATGCTGGATCCATGAATCTTCCGGTTGGAGCTTTTAATGGGAGCAAATATATTAAGAACCGGTACCGTCGCAATTTTACTTGCGATCTGCAGCCAAGGGGTTGCCCATGCAACAAGCAACGACTCCATCCCGTTCGATATTAACGAATGGCTGCAATACAAGAAACACAGGGACTTTTCCTGGAACGTCAGTGTTTCCAAGCCAGCCCTGACACTCCAGCAGCGTTTTCTGGTAACGGTAAGCGCTTCCATTCGAGGCAATGATTTGCCTGCCAGCGAGAAGGCTTATGAACTGTATTTTGTCCTGAAAGTAGCCGATGAGAACGGTGCATGGACTCCAGGTTACTCCCATACCCAACTTGCGGTTCCACCCCGACCCAGTAAATATCATTATATCAACGTTGTTGCCGGCGTGTACCTGCGTCCCGGCCGGTATACTCTTGCGCTGATTGTGTACGATTCCGTTACTAAAAAAGGCAATATACAGCGGAAGAAGATCAAGGTTCCCCGGCCGAAAGGGGATGTGCTGCCGGAACTGGACCGTACTCTCAGCGATGTGGAATTTACAACGGAAGCGCCCCTAAAGAGCAACGCCAGATATTCCTATCGGGGACAAATGTCTGTACTCTCCTATGAGCCGTTGGCGGCGGGCAGGGAATGGCTGCCGGTAAAGAACAACCGCCGCATCTGCATCGATATTGTCGCCAATATTTCTCCGGGAACATACGGAAACTCTAAAGAGTTCGGGCGGGACTACGCAAGTCCTTTTGCTGTCCTGCAGGTCGCCAGCGTCCTCTCGCATCTCGGGCTTGAAAACGGTTCGATCCGTGTGAGCGTTCTGGATACGCTGGAGGTAAAAACGTACTTCTATCGCCAGAATGCGGCCAACCTCGACTGGCGATATGCCGGCCAGGCTCTCCTGTATCAGGACGATCCGGAGACTATCGACTATGGCGAACTTAAGGCGCAAACGGAAGCGTCGGCGTATCTTGTGAATACTTTGCACAAGGTCATGGGCGAGGACGCCTGTATGCCCGATTCGGAGTCGCCGCTTAAAATAGTATTAGTTGTCAGTGGAGACCTGGAGTTTGCCGAACGCACCCCAATCCATCAGATTATTCCGCCTGAGCTCCGGAAGAATCCCACTCCAGTCAAAATTTTTCATTTCCGGATTCGCAACTACTATGGTTCTGACAATGATCTGGAGAAAACGTTGGAACCGGCGAACCCACAAAAATTCACCTTTACCGAAGCATACGACTTCCGCAAGGCTCTGGCGGATTTTATTTCACGGCTTGAAGAATTGTAGAGATGATGTCCCAGGATATTCCAGGGTCAGTTTCCAGGGGCATAGTAGCCTTTTTTTGCTCGAATGGAAAGTTTTGGAAATTCCTCTGGCGTGTTCACCTTAACCTTGATTTCCCGCCACGCGCCGTCCCGTGCTTTGTTGCTCGGGACATATCCCAGCAAATATTGATGGCGCAGTTCGCTGTGAATTCGGTCGATGGAAATACTGATTCCTCCTCCAGTCAGTTGGGCAAGTTCATTAAGGAAGAAATGGTATCCACGTTCAGTCGGCATTACATATATTTGTACGCTGGATTCCCCGACGAATTCGCGAATTTCAGATTTACGGTATCGGCTGGCGGTATCTTTACCGTCGGTAATCAGGAACAGGGCTTTCCTTTCATGTTTGCATGTTTTGAACATATTCATTCCCAGGTAAACGGCGTCCCGCAATGCCGTGTTCCCACTGGGTCTCATCAAGGCAATCTGTTCTTCTATGTCCGATATTTCACTGGAAAAGGACTGGATCAACTTGACCTCTTCATTGAATGCGATCAAAAAATATTCATCCTCCGGATGGACGTTTTTTCTTTCAAGGATTTGCCTGCAAATGTTCTTGGCGCTATATAGTTGATTGCCGTATTTCATGCTGTGGCTGACATCCAGGACTATGCCCATGCTGACCGGCCCCGGTTCCTGTCTGTAGTTCGAAACGGTTTGCAGAACGCTGTCTTCGTAAACCTGGAAGTCCGTCTTTTTTATTCCCGTAACAAAACGGCCTCTGGAATCCATGACCAGGACTTCTATAAATACGGTTTTTACATCTACCTTAAAAGACGGAATTCTGGATTGGTCATTCTGGCTATAAAGGAATGACGCAAAACACAATAGAATGGCTGGAAAAATCATGAAACGTGTCTGGTTCCCTGTATCCACCTGGATACCTCACGCGCCCGGTTAGGAATGAATGGGATCAGGTCTATTATATAGAAGTTAAATAAATATCAAAATCAAGTCAAGAGTCGGTCCTTAAGACACAATAAGTGCCAACCAAGCAATAATGAACGTCCATTTCTAAAATCTCCTTCTCTATCGAAACCTGGTTTGCGTTTCTGATAAGATGCCTTATGTCTTTGGTTGAATTTCTGGTTCTGGCAGCAATTATTTATTGGAAAAGGTGCAGGGAAAATATAGAAAATTTCTTAGGAGGCTTTTCGAATGCCCACCACGATCACTCCGCTTTCCAACCCGGGCGCACCGGGCAATGCTGCNNCGCGGCGACACCATTGCCCAGCTTACATGGCGCGCCATAATCATGGGATCGCTTTTGGGCGGAATTCTTTCTCTCACGAATATCTACATTGGCCTCAAGGCGGGCTGGTCGTTCGGGGTGGCCATCACCGCATGCATCCTCTCCTACGCCATCTGGACCGGGATTCACAAGATCGGCTTGTCCAAGACAAAGATGACGATCCTTGAGAACAACTGCATGCAGTCGACGGCGAGCTCGGCCGGTTACTCCACCGGGGGCACCCTGATCTCGGCATTAGCCGCCTACATCATGCTGAACAACTCGACCCTCCCCATGCCGATGCTGTTCGGCTGGATATTCTTTCTTGCCGTCCTAGGCGTGACTATGGCCGTTCCCATGAAGCGGCAGATGATCAACACCGAACAGCTCCGCTTTCCGAGCGGGATCGCTGCCGCTGAGACGCTCCACGCTCTCCATGCCACCGGTAACAAGGGAGAACGTGCGGCCAAGGTGCTTGGAATCTCCGGCGCGCTCGCTATGTTGAGCCAGTTCTGGAGCGATGGCCTGCACCTCATCGCCGCCCGGATGGAAGCGTTCCAGCTTTCGAACTGGGTGGCGCGCCTCAACGAGATCACCCTCGGTCCCGCCTGGGGAGGGCGAACGGTTCAGTTCATTTGGGACCCGATCTTTATCGCTGCCGGTATGCTGGTAGGGATGCGGGTCGGCCTCAGCATTTTCATCGGGTCGGTCACCTGCTGGATGATTTTCGTTCCGGTTCTCCAGAGCCAGGACATTATCCCGCCGCATGAGACGGGTTTCCGGCAGCTTGTGCAGTGGACGCTATGGGGGGGCACCGCCTGCATGGTAACTTCGGGGATCCTCTCGGTGTTTCTGCAGTGGAAGAGTGCGGTGCGGGCTTTCAAGAGCCTGGGCTCCATGCTCTCAAGGAAGGACACTGTATCGGCGAAAGATCCGATGGCCGAGATCGAGACCCCCATGTCCTGGTTCATTGCCGGCCAGGGAATATCACTGCTTGCGCTGGCCATTCTCGCCCACGCTACCTTCCACATGCCCTACTGGCAGAGCGCGCTGGCTGTGGTTCTGACCTTTGTGCTGGCCCTGGTCGCCTGCCGAGTGACCGGTGAGACCGATACCACCCCGGTAGGCGCCATGGGAAAAATTATGCAGCTCACTTTCGGCGCGGTGAGTCCGGGGAATGTCAATGTCAACCTCATGAGCGCCAATATCACTGCCGCCGCCGCATCGTCTTCGGCCGACCTCCTCACCGATCTGAAGAGCGGCTATCTCCTGGGTGCCCATCCGCGCAAGCAGTTCATCGCCCAGTTTGCCGGGATCTTTATGGGGACACTGGTTACGGTTTCGGCGTTCCGGGTCCTCGTCCCTGATGCTTCCGTCCTCGGCACAGACCAGTTTCCTGCTCCGGCCGCCCAAACATGGAAGGGGGTAGCCGAGGCGATGGCCATGGGGCTCTCGCACCTTCACCCGGTGAAGATCTGGTCCATCGCCATTGGCGGCCTCTTCGGCATCATCCTGCCCATTCTCTCCATGACTTTCAAGAAGCAGTCGAAGTGGATCCCCTCGGCGGCAGGCGTTGGCCTGGCCTGGATATTCCAGTGGTTCTACGGCTTCCTCTTCCTGATGGGGGCTATCGTGGCCATGATCTGGTCCAAAGGGAACAAGCCGCAGGCGGAAGAGTTCCTCTTCCCGGTTGCATCCGGGGTTATTGCGGGCGGAGCGCTGATGGGAGTGATCCTGGTGTTCTGGGAAAACGGCCGGGAGATGCTGCGGCAGTTGTTCGGGATCTGATCTCCGGTCGGGTTGGACTGCTTTCCTGATTGCTCCGGTTGTCAGTGACCTCCAGGTCCGGGATAAAACGGTATCCTTCTACTCTATCTGATATAACCAATTTTCGGATGGAGTTAGATAGTCATTGCCGCGTCAAATGCGCTTGTTGTGGCGTTCCAGAGTGCACCCTGTCTGTCGTTGCTGTCACCGACAACATAGCTCTCAGTCACAGTAGCCCTTAGCCGTCTGACGGTTTCATTATCAATGCTCGCCTTGACGCCTGTCGCTAGGACGACAGTATCAAACACCAGGTTTTCTTCTTCGTTGTTATTATTGATCACAACATAATCATCCGTTACATCCACCAGTTTCGTTTCAGGCCTGAAGTCAATTTTATGGCTATCCAAAATATCGAACAACGCGTAGGCGTTGATGGGCGAGGAACCTGTCCCGAGTTTTTCCCTCGGTAGAATATCGATCAGAGTGACAGTTTTCCCGGCCTGCAGGAACTTTAATGCCGTTTCACAGCCTGTTAAACCGGCACCTGCGACCAGGACCTTCCTGCCGATATGAATACCTTTCATCCCAACATTGCCCACCCAGATGACGTTGGACTTCCCCGCGCAGGTCAATTTCGGAATATTTGGGGTAGATCCAATGGCTAGGATAAGAGCGTCTGCATTTTCACTAGTAATCATATCTGGAGTCGCTTCGGTGGAAAGTCTCACATCAATATTCGGGTATTGATGCGTCATCCGGATAGACCACTCAAGATATTTTCGTAAATCTTTTTTGAAAGCGGCGGTGCTGGCTTCCCATAAGAGTCCGCCCAGTCGGGAATTTTTTTCGTAAAGGATAATGTCATGTCCGCGCTCGGCTAAAGTCCTGGCGGCTTCCAGCCCGGCCGGGCCGCCACCGACAACGACGACCTTTTTCCTGCGTTTTGGCACTGCAATGCACGGATAGTCCAGTTCACGCCCCAATACAGGATTTACAGTACATCTAGGGGGTTTCATCCCAAAGTGGCTTCTACTGATACATGTATTGCAGCGTATACATGGGCGAATCTCCTCATCCCGTCCACGTTCCAGTTTATTCACGGTTTCCGGATCTGCTATAAGTTGGCGACCTAAAGCGACCAGATCCACCTTTCCTTCCGCTATGGCTTTTTCGGCCTGTTCCAAGGTGACCGCACCGACAACACTGACGGGAATATCCAGGGCTTGCTTAAACTGAGCGGCGTAGGCGATGTTGATGTTATGGTCCATGTAAGTCGGGGGGAATATATACGGTGTCAATTTATTTATGGCCAGATTGCCCCTGGAGACATGCAACAGGTCGATTTTGTCCTGGATGGTATGAGCGAATTCAATGACCTCCTGAATATCCGGTGATCCGGGGACCATGTCAATAGCGCTGATACGGTATTCGATCGCCAGCTTGTTTCCAACTTCGGCCCGAATGGCGTCCAGAACTTCCACGGCGAATCTGCATCGGTTCTCAAAAGACTGGGGGCCATATTGATCTGTCCGTCGATTAAATACTTTTGAAAACAGCAGGGCGGGTAATTGGCAATGGGCGCCGTGAACCAGAACCATATCTCCGTCGGCCTTCAACACGGTGGCTGCCGCCTTCGCGTAGTCCTCGATAAAATCTTTAAGATCCTTCTCGGTCAAAAAATTGCAGTCAATTTCCATTGGTATGCCGACAGAGCTCTGATATTCGTGCGTGCCGAAATATGAAGCAATCGGCACCAATTCAACACATGCTTTTGAGCCAAAGCGCTTAACCGCTTCACACCATTCCGACAGGTAGACAACCATAAAATCATCACTCATCCCGACAATATGATGCGCTGCAGGCGGCAACACACGATTTATAAATCCGCTTCCCAAAGTGACCGTTGCTGCTCCGCCTTTACCGACGGGTTTGGAGAACTCTATCCCCTCTCGAGTGATGTGGTTGTCGTAGGTAGCGAGAAAGTTGTAAATCGGGGCACTGGTGATACGGTTTTTAAGTACCAGATTGCCGATTTTGATAGGTTGAAATAAGTTCGGGTATTTAGTAACCATCGTTACTGTAAGTCAGTTTGGACTCCTCTTTGATTCCGAAAAGAGGTTATGTGTGAACGTCTCATGAATTTCATGCAGAGATCTTACTACATTGCGGACGGGGGGTGTTGCAATAATTCGGAAGTTTCCGGTAAAAGCGAGGGTATCTCGCCCCAAAACAAGAGAAACATAATACGAGGTCTTTTCAAAGATATCTCCGAACACACTCGAAATGCCCGTAGTGCGCCCGATATGCCTGCCCGCGAGAAAATTACCGAGACCCACTCAGCATAAAGGAATCCAAAAAAGGAAAGAATTTTAGATTGGGGCTTCATAGTACTGATATAAAATGTACTCCAATGGAAATCGTAAATGCGATGCTTGCGCTGATGGCTTGCGCATCTGGTTAAAGGAGACTTTTATGGCAGGTATGGATGAACTGAAGAATGTTGTACGTGAACCGAATGTTGTGGAACTGAAACCCTGGAAATCGATACACGACACCATCAAAGAGCCGATGGTCACCGGGCTGGGACCTCTGGACATACCCAAATCCGTTATGGCGATGGGATTCGCCCGTATTACAAAACCTGATCTGCTCGGTTATCCGGGGCACAAGCACCCCTTCGACCAGTGGATATACCTCATAGGCGACAGTATAAACTTCGCGAAATTCGATGCAGATGTTGAGTTTAGACTCGGCGATAAGATCGTAAAAATAAATTATCCCTGTTACATCTTTGTTCCCAAGAATGTGATGCATGGTCCGCTGGAAATAAAACGCGTCGGCAAGCCGTTTCTTTTTATCGATGCGAGGGTTACCAAAGAGGCATCCGTCCGTCCTAAAAAGATAGCGAAGGTCAAGCAAGTCAAATACATCGCTAAAAATAACAAGAAATCGAAGAAAAAGGCTTAAGAAGCAGAGCAAAAATTCCCGGTTGATGGAATGTCGCGTAGTGACATTGGTGATGGGGATCGGTGTCGGATGTAAGGCCGAACCCGGACAGATCACCAATAGATAATGGGATGGGTGCGATTTGGTTGCTAAATGATGCGCCTACATGCAGAATGCCGCTCCCTTTTCTGTTTGTTGGAAAAAAAACGCAGGTACCCCTTCACGCAGTGTTTAGCAACAATGAGTGTCCATGTTTAACTCCCGATCAATGGATGCCCATGTTTCACTGGTCGCCTAAGCCTATGGCAGATTCCTGGGTGAAACTTTACGACCTCGGAGCGCATCACCCTCTGGCGTGGCAGGATTTTCCTGGCTGGATTGGTCATGGGGATGGATTCTGATGGGAATAAATTTAAGGAGAAAACGGATGCGAAAATGGATAGAAATGCTATCAGGTACTATTGCAGCTGCATTAATGACACTGACCATATCCTGCACACCTGTCGACACCGAAGCGAGCAGTTATGCGGAAGATCGGGCCCAGATCGAAGATCTTCAGGCCCGATATCTTTTTGCTCTTGATTCTTTCGATCTTGATACTTACGTGTCGACTTTCACCGAAGACGGCATCCTGGATATCATCGAATATCAGGTCCAGGGGCGGGAAGAGATCCGTAAAAGCCTGGAAGAGTCCCGGTCTGTTTTTGTTCCGCCCTCCGAAGAAGAACAGGGACCGTATCCAGCTTCAAGTCGCCACAATATTACCAACATTGTCATCAAAATCGACGGAGACAAGGCCGTGGGAAGAGCCTACTGGTTCCACTATGGAAACAACAATCCCGAGCGAAAAGCGGAAATTGATTCTTACGGCCATTATGAAGATGAAATGGTCAAGGTAAACAGGCAGTGGCTATTCAGCAAACGGGTCATTTACAACGAGTCGGTTGCCGATTGGATTGCGCCTTCTGGAAATCCGTGTTGGTAGAGACACACTGGTAGAGATACAAACACGGACACCCATCGGCTGGCACCAGCAATGGGATTGGGTGGAATTAGGGTTGAACTGAGGCAATGCACTGACAGATAAAAGGATAGCCCCAACCAATTCTTTTACTCCCACCTCTAAGTGCAGGGGAATTGCCCTTTCACTGCATGCAAGAAATACGATGGATTCCCGTACCTTTGTACCATTTTCCCGGACAATGGGTGTCCATGTTTCAATAGGGTATTTAAAAGCGGATTAGTCGACGGATGCCGGCGCATCGTGTTTTCCGATCAAGACTATCTCCTTACCTTCGATCGTTAAAGAGACATCTGTAGAGAGATCTTCCAATTGCTGGAAGAGCTTCGCCCCTTCACCTATAGAAGGATCGAGCAAAAACACATTGTTGGTTTCGTCTTCCCGGGTCACGGGTACGAGAGATACCCGTTGCACCTTTTTCCCCTGTACCACGACTTTGGCAACCATACCGTCTTTATAGTTTCTTACCCTGAGCCAGTCGGATACAAAATTGCCCAGGCAGTGCATGACGGGTTTGCCTCTGTATACTTCCACAGCCTGCAACATGTGACACCCGTGACCAAAGACCACATCGGCGCCTGCGTCAATCGCCGCGTGCGCAAACTCCCTCTGGTACGGCTCGATGATATTCAGTCGGCGATCGACCGGGATCCGTGAAAACAAGTCCTGATCGGGAGGCGGAGTCGTTCTGGTGGATTCAGCCTGTAAAGCGAGATTGGCACGATTTTGCCCGTCACGGGTATGACTGGATACAACCACGATATCAACCATCTGTCGGAGCCTTCGTATATCGGTGATTATGCGATTCAGGTCGGACTGTTCCACCGTCAAACCATCTTTTGACAGGACACGGGCGACACCGGGAGAGTCCTCCTTGGCAATTTGATGCTCTTCATACCATTTTGCGGTGTATTGGAGAAAACCGAACCTTAACCCCTTTTGCTCGACAATGGCAGGCTGGTGCGCTTCATCGATGTTGCCGCCGGCACCTGTGTGGGCAATCCCACTGGCATCCAGGACGGACAGGCTTTTCATTATATTTGAAGGGCCATAAGCGACATTGTTGGCGACACCTACCGCCTTTATGTTGCCGGCTTCAAGAGCCAGAACAGCTTCCGGGCCAAGATGCTGCCAGCCGCCCTTGCCGGGTATGTCTTTATCGGGCCCGTCGGATTTTACCAGCAGACCCTCCAGATTGGCGTATGCCAGATCCGCGTTGGTTAATGTTTCACGAACGTGGACGAGAGCGTCCGTTGGATTGTCGCGCTTCTGAACATTGAAATCCCCCAGAAGCAGAAGCGTAACCGAGTTGTCGTCGTACGCTCCAGCCCAGGGCCAGGGTCGATTTGTCTCTGCCAGACAAAAGGATGGCCAAACCATCGCAATCGAAATTATTATAAGACTTATAGCTTCAGCTCTGATGGTCCGGGTGGGGAGGGGATTTTTCATAATAAACCTCACTTGATTCAAATCGCACATTTTCGTCGTTACCGTTCAATGGCCGGAATGCTGGGACTATGCGCCCCCAAGGAATCTGCGCGGATTGTCCACTAGGATGCCGGCAATCACTTCGTTGCTGACTCCGGCTTTTTTCATTTTGGGGATTAATCGCCGGAACAGGTAATCGGGACGCCATTCGGCGTACTGTGGCGGCAGCTTCCCGGGCCGCCCGAGCCACATAAATATGCAGTCATGAGAAAGCATGATTCTATCGCCGAATCCCTGAACGACCAGTGAAACAATGTTGTTTTCCGAAGCAGCGGACATAAGCGGATTGGTCCGATCAAAACCAAGATAGAAGCCAGGTTTCACCAGCTGGGTCAAGGCATATCCAATGTCTTCGGAGTTGTTCTGATGCCCGATCATTACTCTTGATGGATCGGCTCCATAACTGAGAAACAGGTCCTGCTGCGCTGGACCGACCGTCGCAGCCTCGGTATGAGTGATTATCGAAACTCCCGTTTCCTTAGCAACTCGCACGGCAACTTTGAAGACCGTCGATTCATAGTCACTGATGATCGGATCTCCTGTCGCTACTTTGATAATTCCGGCCTTTACGCCTGAACCGCGAATTCCGACGGTTAACTCCGTGTAAAACAATTCATACAGGTCTTCTTCCAGGTTTCTCCCTCTCATTGTTGATTGCCACTTGTAGTAGTTGCCTGCGCCGATGCTTTCCGGGAAAAGGCCCGTTGAAGCGATGATGTTGATGCCGGACTTCTCCGAGAGATTTTTCAAAAGGATTGGATCCCGTCCCCCTACATCGGCAGCGGTCGCATCGACGATAGTCTTCACGCCCAGTTTCTTCAAATCTTTCAAGACGCTGAGGCAAATCGACTCCGCTGCATCACGGTTGTAAGGATCTATGCTGTCATCGGCGTACCATCCCGGATAGGCAAAAGTAAAGTGCTCGTGGATAAGGGTCATGCCAAGACTGTCAACCATGACGGGACCGGTTACTGTCATCACTCTCTTTTCCATTATATCTCCAAATTTTATCCGGGATGTGAGTGCAGTTCGTTACCGATAGGGCGTTTAGGTGACCTGAATCGCCCTCTCTCCTGCTTCCTGAATATCCCTTCGATTCTATCCTCTCAAATAATAGAGTTTTCGACAATCCCGAGGAGGTAGAACCTTCCTGGATTCTTACTTTTAATTTTTTATTTCGTGGACACCCATTGTTTAGGGGAACCTTCCTTAATTTTTATTTCAATTCTGTAGACACCCGCGTAATCGAGGATTGCTTCAAGAACAGATCACAGAAAATTACTGATTTATAAGAAGATAGTCCCGAATTTGTGCTTCAAGGCACTTTTAGTAAATACAGAAAACCAAGCCTTTTTGTCTTAAGAAAAAAGGCGCAATCCCGGGCAGGTATCCCTCGCCCATGTTTCCCAGACAATGGGTGTCCATGTTTTGCCGGTGTTTAAAAGGTGGGAATCAGATTCGGGAATTACCACGCAATATATCCGCCGTCGATCACTAATTCACTGCCGGTAATAAATTTCGATTCGTCCGATGCAAAATAGAGGACACCGTATGCAACGTCCAGGGGCTCGCCATAGCGGCCGAGAGGGATGTGCTTCTTCAGCCGCCGATTAAATGCATCCTGTCCCTCCGGGGCATTCTTCCCGACTTCATCCAGCATCGGTGTCCATATCCAGCCGGGATGTATCGAGTTCACCCGTATTCCGTCCTTTGCATAGCAAACGGCATCGGACTTGGTCATCATTCTCACGGCGCCCTTGGCGGCATGATAAAGATAGGGCGGCGGATTGTCGATGCCTGCGACGTTGCCGTACACGGAAGAGAGGTTGACAATGCTGCCGCCGTTTTCCCTCATGTAGGGAACCGCATGTTTGGTGCATAGAAAAACGCCCTTGGCATCGACGTCGAGGACTCTGTTCCATTCCGACAGGCTTATTTCGTGGGTGGGCCTTGGGGCTCCGCTGATCCCGGCATTATTGACCAGGATATCGATGCGTCCGTATTTTTCTCCCACTTCACGGCACACCCGCCGGACATCCTCCTCACTGGTGACATCCATATGCAAGTAACGAGACGAGCCGCCGGTGCCGGAAATTTCTTTCTCAACTTCGATACCGGGTCCGTCATCGATATCGACAATCGTAACATGGGCACTTTCCTGAGCCAGCAGAATGCTCGTCGCTTTACCCAATCCTTTGGCCCCGCCGGTCACAATGGCCACTTTGTCCTGTACTCTTCCCATCCCGTCGCTCCTTTAATGGTATTCGCAAAGCTCAACGCGATCCATGAAATGGATGTTTCCGCGTTCTTAAATGTTTCATCACAGACTATATGTCTCCGAATCCAATAAACAACAGCTTTCTCCATAGTGCATGTAGCTGCAAAATACGGCAGAGCATACAGTACTGAAAACAAAATAAGCCCGTCGAGTGTAAATAAATAATGCTAAACTTGCTCCATCAAAAACGGCAACAGAAATCACGAGAAAGATTTTTCACAAAAAAGGATTGTTCTGACATCCGCTGTCAATCGACTGGAAAGGGACGCTGAATATGGACAGCAATGACAAACTGTATCGGGACCTTCAGTTACACCTGGATAAACAAACCATCGGTTTTCCAGAAACGCAATCGGGATCGGATATCGCCCTTCTGAGGCAGCTTTTCACGCCCGAACAGGCCGAGATTGTGATGCTGTTGACCTATAAGAGCGAGCCTCTCGATCGGATCCGGGAGAGGGCTGAAAAAATTGGCAAATCAGCCGGGGAAACGGAGCGCCTGCTGCTTGAAACGGCAGCAAGAGGTGTCATAGGGTTCCGAAATAAGAACGGGGTGAGACACTACAGAACCATCCCTTTGCTTGTGGGAATGCTGGAAGGGGCGGTAATTACCACGCCTCCGGAAAAGACCCCCCCCCTGGTTGCCGCGGCGGGCCAGTTTTTCCAGGATGGTCTGTTCCTGAGAGACTTTGTCAATACAAAGATTCCGCAGATGCGCACGATCCCGATTCAGAAAAGCATAACGCCGAAGCATCAGGTCGGTAGCTATGACGAAATACGGAAGATAATCGAACGGAACAACGGTCCAGTCGTGATTCTCGAGTGCGTGTGCAGGGCCGGCGCCCAGAAACAGGGACAGCCTTGCAAGCAGACCTCCCGCAAGGAAACGTGCATGGCCCTTGGAGATATTGCCGGAGCCCTGGCGGACTCCGGGAAATTGGGCCGCTCCATCAGCAAGGAAGAAGCGCTCGAAATTCTGCAGAAGAACCAGGAGGACGGACTGGTACTACAGCCCTCGAACACGCAGGAGCCGGAGGCTATCTGCTCCTGCTGCGGGTGCTGCTGCGGATTGTTGAAGATACATAAAACGATTCCGAACCCTGTTAGCCATTGGGCGACGAATTTCTTTGCCGAGGTGAACGCGGAACTGTGTACGGGATGCGGAGAGTGCGAAGAAAGATGCCAGGTCGACGCCATGAATCTGGACGACGAAACGATGGCTGCAACCGTCGATCTGACCCGCTGCCTGGGCTGCGGCCTGTGCGTTGCAGTATGTCCGGAGGACGCCATCGGGCTTTGCAACAAAACCTCCGAAACCGTTCCTCCGCCGACCTCGGAAGAAATGATGGAAGTGATTATGACGCACAAGCTTCAACAATCATCCTGAAGCGTTGAATAAGGACAAAATCGGTTAAAAACGAAATAATTCACAGGAAATTTTTAGAACTTCCGATTTTTTGCTTTATTCCCATTTTTTATGTTCCAACAACAAATGTGTCCTTGACGGCGATTCCGTGCATCCAAATCGGGAATTCTCGTGTCTGAATTGACAGTTAAACGAGGGAGGGAATGTATGATGACCCGAATAATGCCATGGATTCTCCTGGCCGGTGTTCTTTTTTTGGTTACACCGGAATCGCTGCCGGCCCAGGAAAAGGCGTCTCAAGAGCAGCAGGTCCAAAGTGGCGAGCAGTCCAAGGGATACGATGATTTACAGCAGAAAATGCAGTATGAAAAACACCAGATGGAAATGCAGATCAAAAGTAATGAAGCCCGGAGAAAGTATGAAAAATACTACAACACATTGGCCTTTGTTTCATTCGCCATCACCATACTGGGCATCTTCGCAATAATAGCGCTGGTTTTTTTTGCTCGTGCCCGGAAGGAACGGCGGCGGCACGAGCTTATCGGACAATACCTTGAGAAAGGACAAGAAGTTCCTCGCGAGCTGCTGGCGGGAAAAATGACCGGGGCTGTTTTGTCGCCCGAACAGTGGTCTGCATTCATCCGATGGCGTGATTTACGTTGGGGTACCTGGCTGTTGTGTTTCGGGTTGGGAGTCGGGCTGGCAATCTATCTCTGGTCCGGTACCCTGAGATATACGGTATGGTGTTTGATTATCCTGTTTCTGAGTGCGGGCTTCTATATCAATGCTCTTTTGTTATCCGGCCAATCGAATATCAAAAGAAACCGGGAAAGTGGCGCTTAAATTGTGACAGACAGCGATGCATCCCTTGTTGTTCGAGTCGTTGCGAATGACGACGAGAGCGCATTCGAATTGTTGGTGCGCCGCCATCAGTCAAAGTTGAGAAATTTCCTTCGCAGGCTGACCAGGAATGATCCCGAACGCGCCGATGACCTTGCACAGGAAACGTTTCTCAAAGCATACAGGGCGATACGCACCTACAAAGGAACTGCCGCATTTTCGTCATGGCTGTACCGGATTGCCTACAATTCGTTTCTTAATGATGAACGCGCTCGTTTCCCGGAGGCGGCGCTGGAAGATTCCGTGCCGTCGCGTTCCATACATGCTTTTGATAATGCTGGTCTGGAGATGGATGTTGATGGCGCTTTGCAGCAATTATCTTTACGTCAACGGGCTGTATTTGATCTGCACTACAAAAAGGGTATGACACACGAAGAGATCGGAAGTGCATTGGATATGCCGCTAGGCACAGTGAAGTCCGATATCAGACGCGGCCTTGAACGGCTAAGACAATATCTGAAAGACTGGAAGCAAAACGGACATGGACTCAATAGATAAACAACTGGATATAATTTTGAGGAAGCCGGAAACGCCTATCGGCGATGATGGCTTCAGTGAGGGTGTGGTAAACCGTTTGCCGAAAAGGCGACGCAGCAGGGAAAAATGCCGAAGCTGGACACTCGCAGGCGCTGCGGCGATGGGGAGCATTCTGACGCTTATATTGGTTCCCCCGATTGAAACTGCATTAAAATTATTCGAAACCTTAAGTGCTTATCTGATATTAATGTTTGCTGTTTTTCTAGTTATTACAATTTCAGCATTTCCTTTAGCCTGGTTGCTCTACTCGAGATTCGTAAGCAGTCCATGGGAGCCGGCAATTCCACGTCCAAGGTCGTTCTTCAGAGGAGGGCCGCCTCGATTTTGAATGTTGTTAAATATCAGGAGCTCCAAAAATAACGGGAGTAATTTTATGGCACGTCTAAAGATTCTGTCGGTACTGGCTCTCTTGTCTTGTTCAACCGGTTTTGCGGGTGGAATACAGGATGGAGGGGAATGGAAATACGATCTTATTATGGGCGGCAACAGAATGGGGGCTTGCACTGTGACCAGCACACCCGTTCAGAACGGCGTATTGGAAACTCGGGCGGATATAAAAATCGAGCTGACACAGGCGGGACAAACCGTTAAAAGCACTTTGAATGGGCGGACGACCTATGGATGGCCCGGCGGACACCCAAGCACCTACGAGCTGAAGATTACTGCCTCCGCCGGTCCTGGAGTCTCATTTACAGCCCAGTTTGGAGAAGGGCAAAGCACCGTTACAATGGATGCCGCGGGCCAGAAAGTCCCTGCGAAGCTGGACACCCAGGGAGATGAGTATGTTCTGGATAACAACTTTCTGGTGGATCATTACATGGTCATGCTGGCAACGGCGGCGCCTGAAGAAGGTGAAAGCGTAACGGTTCGATTTATTACACCCCAGATTGTTTCGAGAATGCCCAGAATCCTGTCTACCATCCTCAATTACGGAGGCATGGAACCGGTCAAGCTGGGAAACGTCGAACACAACGCCCTGAAAATCCTGGCCACTTCCGAAGGTGGATTGCAGATGAATTTCTGGCTCGATCCCGACGATCGGACGTTGCTGCGCTGGACGGTTCCCGCACAGCAAACCGAGGTTATTCTGTCTGCCGGCGAAACAGCGGAAACGAAACCGGCGGATATGGACCGTATGATGGCCGGAATAATCAGTAAACTGTACATTCCTACCTACCTTGAAATGGGGAACTTTCAGGACGTTGCGGACCTGAAACTGCGCATCAGTTTATGCGCCGTTACCGTCGATGGATTCTACAAAGAGGCACCGAAACAGGTATTCGAAGGACGGTCCGAGGAAAATGGCGTGACTACCTGTATTGACGGTATCGTTAGGACCGGTATGACGGAATATGACGGTAAATCCAGTTTGCTTTTGACGATCCCTGTGCCGGCAGAAGACCGTGTGTTTCTGAAATCGAGTGTCGATGCTCCTGCCGACCATCCGGATATCATCAAGGCTGCAAAAGATACGGCGGCAAATGCCGTAACCAGATGGGATGCGGCCACGGCTGTTACCCGCTGGGTATACAGTAACATTAACTATGAAATAACGGGTTCCGGAGCGCTCGAAGCTTTAAGGACACGGCGCGGGGACTGCGGCCCCAAGTCCGTCTTGAGTCTTGCCATGCTTCGCTCTCTTGGAGTCCCGGCCCGTCTTGCCGGCGGTCTTCTTTACGTGGGCGGAAAATTCGGACAGCACAACTGGATCGAAGTGATGGTAAGTCCTGGAGAGTGGATTCCTATAGATCCCACCACCGGGGAAATCGGTCGGTTTTCGGCTTCACACATCGCTCTATGGAAGGGCGGGGGAGCTCTTGCACCCGACGCGAAGCCGATGAGTATCGAGATCCTGTCCTTTTCCAGGGCGGAATAAACGCTTTTCGGAAATGGTCATTGGTAATATTTTGCATCCTGTTCGCCGGCTGGCGTACTTTGTTGAACAGGGCCAATATGATGACGGTGAGACGAATCAGGATTGGCGAGGGGGAACTCTTCATGCGGATGAGGCTCGATTCTCTTAAAAATAAGGAACACAAGAGCTCTGAAGTTCTATCAAAAACACGGCTTCGAGTTTTTGGAACCTTTTTCTCCCGGCAATCCCGATGGTCCTGTTGTTCTTGCCAGGAAGCCGACCCCGAACACACGATAAGTGCATGGCAATCCTGTGCAGCCTGACCGGTAAGTTGCCCTGATAACTCCAGACCTGCGAGGCCCATGTTGCATTTATCGAAATATGAACGCCGGAAGAACCGGCCCGGGAGGGTCGTCGCCCGGATACCGGACATATTCCAGGAAAAGCCCCGAGGGAGGAGCGGTCCAGCCCGCGACTTCGGTCTGCGTCAGGTCGCCGATCCGCTCCGGAGCGAGTTTCCCGCGGCCCACTTCAACGAGGACTCCCACGATGCGGCGCACCATTTTCCAGAGGAAATGCGAGGCGCCGATGCGCAACAGTATCAGGTTTCCGTGCGGGCACAACGTGCAGGAAGTCACCTCGACGAGGGTACTGGCGGGCTTCTCCCGTTTGTCGCGGTATATGGAAAAATCATACCTGCCGACAAACAGCCCTGCCGCCTCGCTCATGTGCTCCACATTCAGACGGTCCTTGATCCACCAGACAAAATGTTTGCCGAAGGCAGTGCGCTCGGTTGAGATCTGGTAGAGATAAAAGCGCTCTTCGGCGTGATGGCGCGCATGAAAGCGAGCCGGGACTTCCTTCGCTTCGCGTACGCTGATATCGGCGGGCAGGCGATCGTTGATGGATTGTCTCAAAAGGACCGGGGCGACCTGCCTGGAGGCCTGCAGGTGGGCCACCTGGCATAGGGCGTGCACGCCGGCGTCGGTTCGTCCCGAGCCGATGACCTCCACCTCCTGAGAGAAAAAATCCTCCGCCGCCTTGCGCAGAGCTCCCTGCACCGTCCGGGCGTTGTGCTGCTCCTGCCACCCGCTGTACCGCGTTCCCTCGTATTCAATCGTCAGTTTCCACTTGGGCATAATGGGATAAGAGCATAGCACCAAAGGATGTCGTGGATGCACGAATTTCCGTCTTTACGGAAATGCCCCTTTCATCCCGGGGAGTTCGTGAAAAAAGATGTCACTTGAAGCCGCAACCAAAGAATTCTAGAATCCATCTCCATGCAATACTTGTTGGACATACTTCGCAATCATGGCCCGATGGTGATATTCATCGTGGCATTTCTTGAAACCCTCGGATTACCGCTTCCCGCATTCCCATTCCTGGTGCTGACAGGCTGCCTGATCGTCGAAAATTCCCTGTTCTGGCCTCCGATCATCGCGGCGGCTCTGATCGGGGCTCTGGCGGGAGATCAGTTCTGGTTTTGGTTGGGGCGGCGAACCGGCAAAAGAGCCCTCAACCTTCTCTGCCGCTTTACTTTCAATCCCGATGCCTGCATGGATCGCTCCCGGACTCTGTTTCACCACCGTTCCATCGCCCTGATTCTATTTGCAAAACTTGTTCCCGGCGTCAACGCGCTGGTCCCGCCGCTGTCGGGAATCATGGGAATGAGCCCGCTGCGCTATATAGTTCTCGATGTCGCAGGATGCTTCATCTGGGTCGGGACCGGCATAAGTCTGGGACTTTTTTTCGGTAGAAGCGTCCTTTCCCATCTGGCGGGAGTGCAGTACACCCTGTTAATCCTGCTGATACTCATGATCGGATTTTATGTCGTCTTCAGAATCGCCTATCGAAGCTACCTGGTCCGGCACTATGCAATCCCGCGAATCGAAGCGGAAGCCCTGCAACAGGAGATCGCGTCGGACGACAGCCCGGTCGTCGTAGACCTTCGCAATGAAACAGACTACTCGGCGTCCGGACGGATTCTGCCGGGTGCCCGGCGGATTCCCCCCCGCGACTTCCATATTCTTGCGGATTCTCTGCCCAGGGAGAAAAAGATCGTCCTCTACTGCACCTGACCAAATGAAGCGACAAGCGCCAGGATGGCGCGAACACTGCACGGCAAGGGATACAGGAACGTCATGGCTCTGAGGGGAGGCTTTGACGAATGGACGAAACTGGGATTTCCCACGTTCCCGGCGCAGGCATAAGAGCATCTGTTCAAGGCGGAGAAGAACGGGATCGGACCATGGCAAACTGCTGATATATAAGAGAATGATTCCAATTATACTCTTGAAAACAGCACTTACATGCAGAAATCAGGGCCTTTTTCTGCTTCTAAGCAAAATAATAATGTGTCAATCTCGTTTTTTCCGTTTATCAAAAATGGATGTCTATCCTGCGGAATTAGTCGGAGATCACTTCATCTGCCGGCATTTTTTCATTTGGTTGGTTTCGTAGACGGAGTTTCTATGTACAATGGGGGCATGTTTCCCCGAGTGATATAGGAGTTGTTATGGAACACGAATATGCCTTTGAGATGGCTACATCCAGCATTCGTTATGGGCCGGGTGTCACCCGTGAAGTGGGTATGGATCTGTCGCAGCTTAAAGCGCGGCGTGTCATGGTCGTGACCGATCCCAACGTGGCAAAACTGGCTCCGGTCGCGAGGGTCCGGGAGTCGCTCGAAAAGGAGAACGTCCGGTATGAACTGTTCGACCGGGTACATGTGGAACCCACCGATCTTTCCATCGGCGAGGCGATTTCGTTTGCTCGCGAGGGTGACTTTGACGCCTTTGTGGCTGTGGGTGGAGGATCTTCCATGGACACCGCCAAAGCGGCCAATCTCTATTCGACATACCCGGCTGATTTCATGGAATACGTCAATGCCCCCATCGGCAAAGGCAAGCCGGTTCCCGGCGCGCTGAAGCCGTTATTTGCCATTCCCACAACCGCCGGCACGGGAAGCGAAACAACCGGAGTGGCGATCTTCGACCTGGTTTCCATGCATGCCAAGACCGGTATTGCCCATCGCTATCTGAAGCCGACCCTCGGGCTGGTGGACCCGGAAAACACCGGAAGCATGCCTGCCATGGTCGCTACCGCCACAGGTTTCGATGTCCTGGTGCATGCCATGGAGTCCTATACCACCATTCCCTACACCCAGCGAGAGCGCCCGGCCCATCCTCTTCTCCGGCCCGCCTACCAGGGGCACAATCCCATCAGCGATCTCTGGTCGGCCGAAGCGATTCGTACTGCAGCCCAATATCTGGTGCGGGCGGTTGAAAATCCGGACGACCTCGAGGCCAGGGGGAAGATGATTCTGGCAGCAGCCTATGCCGGAGTCGGTTTCGGCAACGGAGGTCTCCACCTGCCCCACGGCATGTCTTACCCTGTTTCCGGGATGGTTCGCGATTTCCACCCTCCGGATTACCAGGTAGACGAACCGCTGGTTCCCCACGGCATTTCGGTTGTATTAAATGCCCCGGCCGCTTTTCGCTTTACCGGCCCCACGAATCCGGAGCGCCATCTGAAGGTAGCCGGTCTCCTGGGGGCGGATATTTCACGCGCCAAACCGGATGATGCCGGAAATATCATGGCGGATCAGCTGGTTAAGCTCATGCAGCATTTAAAGGTACCAAACGGACTCAGCGCAATCGGCTACACAAAGGACGACATTCCTGCCCTGGTGGAGGGGACCCTTCCGCAACACCGGGTTATAAAGCTTTCGCCACAACCGGTGGGCCGGGAAGAACTGACCCGGCTGTTCGAACAATCGATGGTTATTTGGTGAGGTCCAGACATGAACGTTTCAGTATTAAAAAATTATGTGGGAGGAAAGTGGGTTTCCCCGGAGAATCACGGGCTTCTGGATGTGGAGCAGCCGAGCACGGCTGATGTAATAGGCCAGGTTCCCCTTTCCACGGCCAAGGAAACCGATCGGGCGATCAAGGCAGCCCGGGAAGCATTTCTGCAATGGAGCACCCTACCGGTTTCCCGGCGCTGTGAACTGCTCTGGCAGTTGACCAATCGCATTCGCGATAACAGTCAGGAGCTGGCCCGGCTTATCAGCCGGGAAAACGGCAAGTCGCTGCCGGATGCAATGGCGGAGGTAAAGAGGGCGCTGGAAAATGCCGAAGTGGCTTGCAGCATGCCGGTGCTGCAGCAGGGGGACAAGCTGCCCGGCGCTTCGATGGACCTCGACGGGGAAGTTCTGCGCATGCCTCTGGGCGTTTTCGGCATGATTGCGCCGTTCAACTTTCCTCTGATGGTCCCTTTCTGGTTTTTCCCGTACGCTCTGGCCACCGGCAATACTTACATCGTCAAGCCTTCCGAACAGGTGCCGTTGAGCATGACGCGTGTGGCTGAAATGATCGATGAGATCGGCTTTCCACCGGGAGTTTTCAACCTTGTGCATGGAGACCGGCGGGCGGTGGAAGCCCTCCTCGAGAGCCGCGATATCGCAGGCGTTTCCTTTGTGGGCACATCGCAGGTGGGTCGTATTATTGCGCAGCGCTGTACGGAAACCGGGAAGCGTTTCCAGGTGTTCGGCGGCGCCAAAAATCATCTGGTCGCCATGCCGGATGCCAAAATGGACGACATGATCCGCAACATGATCACGTCCTGCTACGGCTGCGCCGGCCAGCGCTGCATGGCTTCCTCCGCGATCATCACCGTCGGGGACGAAGTATATAAAGAAGTCTGCCGGCGGTTTGTCGAAGCATCGCAAGAGGTTCTGGTTGCCGATCCTCTGGATCCGAAAGTGGCTGACGAGTCCATGGTCATGGGACCGGTGATTTCCGATAAAGCCCGAAGCTTTATTCTGGAGATGATCCAGGCCGGAATCGACGAGGGCGCGACATTGGCTCTTGACGGCCGCAATCTTACAGTGTCCGGATGCGAACGCGGCCATTTCCTCGGACCTACGGTATTTACCGACGTCAAGCCGGGCA
This sequence comes from Acidobacteria bacterium UBA6911, assembly GCA_002451015.1. GTDB lineage: Bacteria > Acidobacteriota > UBA6911 > UBA6911 > UBA6911 > UBA6911. Next base: position 1,170 of record DKBB01000070.1, on the reverse strand, counting down.
TGAAAATCCACCAGACCGAAATTTTCGGTCCTGTGGTCATCATTCTGAAGGCTGACAGCCTCGATGAAGCGATCGGGATTATCAACCGGCACGAATATGGCAACGGCGCATCCATTTATACCCAGAACGGTTACTATGCCCGCCGGTTCAAAATGGAGACCCAAGTAGGAATGATCGGCATCAATGTCGGTATTCCCGCTCCGGTCGCCCAATTGCCCTTTGGAGGCATGCGGGCTTCTCTGATGGCCGACACAAAAGCCCAGGGAAAGGCGGTCATCAATTTTTTTACCGACCTTAAAATAATCAGCGAACGATATTGGCAGGAATAAACCGAAGCATTTCATTCCCATTGTGGTTAGCCGGGATCAGGCAATGGAGTAAGGATCAGATATGAAAACTGCGGCGTCCGGCGGTGCTTCCGTCAATAAGGTGGCCATAGCCAGTTCCATAGGTACGGCGGTCGAGTGGTACGATTTCTTCCTTTACGGCACTGCCAGCGCTCTTATTTTCGGCCGGCTTTTCTTCCCGACCTTTGATCCGCTGACCGGTACCATGGCCGCCCTGGGAACCTATGCCGTCGGATTTGCCGCCCGCCCTATCGGGGGTATCGTCTGCGGGCATTTCGGCGATCGCGTCGGGCGAAAATCGATGCTGGTTATTACATTGCTGATTATGGGCATCGGGACTTTCCTGATAGGTCTGTTGCCGACCTACGATCAGGTCGGTATCTGGGCCCCGATTCTTCTGGTTTGTCTGCGGGTTGCGCAGGGATTCGGCCTGGGCGGACAATGGGGGGGCGCGGTGCTGATGACCGTCGAGCATTCTCCCAAAGGAAAGCGCGGTTTCTACGGAAGCCTGCCGCAAGTCGGACTTCCGGTCGGGCTGCTGCTCTCCACGCTGGTTTTCGGATTTGTTTCCAGTTTGCCTGAAGAGGCGATGCTCCGCTGGGGCTGGCGGGTCGCGTTTCTGATCAGCATAGTTCTGGTCGGGGTCGCGCTGTTTGTGAGGCTGAGGATTGTGGAATCGCCGGCCTTCATCGCCGTCAAACAGACCCGTAAAACCGCGAAAATGCCGGTTCTTGAGGCAATGCGCAAGCACCCCAGGAGTATACTGTTGGTCATGGGCGCCCGGATTGCGGAGAACGGCGCCTTTTATCTTTACAGCGTTTTC